>JAJRPL010000213.1 GCA_024280815.1 Bacteroidota bacterium | reverse complement strand
TGAAGGCAGAAGTAAATGCAATTTTAGAAATAGGTGCATGAGAGGCTGTCCTTACGGAGCCTATTTTAGTAGTTTAGCTTCTACATTGCCTGCTGCAGAACGGACAGGTAATATGACGCTAAGACCAAATTCAATAGTAAGTCAAATTATTTATGATGATACATTGAAGCTAGCAACTGGCGTAAAAGTAATTGATACTGAAACAAAAGAAGAACTGATTTTTAATGCAGCTATTATTTTCTCTTGTGCATCTACAATTGCATCAACCTCTATTTTAATGCAATCTAAATCTAAGCGTTTTCCTAACGGATTAGGAAATGATTCTGGTGAGTTGGGACATAATATTATGGATCATCACTTGGGTGCTGGTGCACGTGGAAAAATTGATGGTTATGAAGATAAATATTATAAAGGACGAAGGCCAAACGGAATTTATGTGCCTAGATTTAGAAACATGGATAAAAAAGAAACCAAGAAAAAGTTTCTAAGAGGTTATGGCTATCAAGGTGGTGGTGGTAGAAGAGGCGTTGCTGAACACATTGCTGAAATGGGTTATGGAGCTAAATATAAAGAAGGCATATTAAAACCTGGAACCTGGAGTATGGTTTTAGGTGGTTTTGGTGAATGTTTACCATATCATGATAATAAAATGACTTTAAATTATGATAAACTAGATGATTGGGGCTTGCCCACCATAACTTTTGATGCTGAATGGAAAGAGAATGAACTCGAAATGCGAAAAGACATGATTCAACAAGCAAAAGAAATGCTAGAAAAAGCAGGATTTACAGATATTCAAACATTTGACGAACGTCATGGTCCTGGAATAGGAATTCATGAAATGGGAACAGCTCGTATGGGTAGAGACCCTAAAACCTCCATTTTAAATGAAAATAATCAAGTGCACACCGTGCCAAATGTATATGTAACAGATGGTGCATGCATGACTTCATCTGCTTGTCAAAACCCTTCATTGACTTATATGGCATTGACGGCAAGAGCAGCAAATCATGCTGCAGCACAATTTAAAAAGAACAAAGCATAATAATATGGACAGAAGAAAAGCATTGAAAAATATTGGATTATCGCTAGGTTATATGGTAGCTACTCCATCAGTAATAAGTCTATTGCAAAGTTGTAAAAATGATACAGAGAAAAATGTTCTTTGGAAACCTGAATTCTTTTCTACTGAAGAAGGAAATGTTTTAAAAAATCTAGTAGATTTAATCTTACCTAAAACTGAAAATTTACCCGGAGCAATAGAGTTGAATATCCATAAATTTCTTGATCAATATTTTACTAAAGTTTATGATGAAAAAAAGCAAAAAGAAACAAAATCAGGTATTGAAGCGATATCAAAAGGATTAAAAAAACCTATTTCAAGCTTAAAAACAGAAGATTACGACCATTTTTTAACAAAATATTTAAGAGCAACTAAAGAAGATAAAGAAAAATTTTCTGAAAACGATACCATAATTTTTGACACATTAAGTGGTTTGCGAGATATAACCGTTTGGGCATATAAAACAACCGAAGAAATTGGAGAAAATGTGTTGGCATATGACCCTATACCAGGCATACAAAAAGGGTGTGTTTCTTTAGAAGAAACCACAGGTGGAATGTCATGGTCTTTATAGAACATTAGAATTCTAATGTCATTCAGATAGAGCGAGGAACGAGAGATGATGAATCTCAATTTTATAAAAAATATTAACTTTTAACAATTATAATCATGTCAATGATTTTAAAAATTAGCGTATTGATTAGTATTTTTTTTCTTAATACTAACTGTGCACAAAAAACAACTAAAGTAGTCGTGTTTTCTAAAACTGAAGGTTGGCGACATAAATCGATTGAAACTGGTATAAAAAGTATTAAAAAATTAGGAAAAGATAATAACTTTAGCGTACAAGCTACTGAAGATACTGACGAATTAATAACTGCTTTAGACAGTTGCAAGGTAGTTATTTTTCTAAGTACTACGGGAGATATTTTAAATGATGCACAGCAAGAAAAATTCAAAGTCTTTATAAATAACGGAGGTGGTTTTGTAGGTATTCACGCCGCAACAGATACAGAATATGAATGGCCTTGGTATGTAAAACTCATTGGTGCAAATTTTGAAAGCCATCCTAAACAACAAGATGCTCTTATAGAAGTTGTAAACAAAAAGCATCCTTCAACAACATTTTTAGATGCAACATGGACAACTTTTGACGAGTGGTATAATTTTAAGAATATAAATCCAAAGATAAATGTTCTATTAAATTTAGATGAAAACTCTTATGAAGGCGGAAAAAATGGTGAAAACCATCCTATAGCTTGGTTTCATGAATATGATGGAGGAAGAATCTTTTATACAGGGCTGGGGCATACCAAAGAGAGTTATGCTGACCCTGTTTTTTTAAAACATGTATTGGGTGGTATCCAATATACGATGGGAGCTAAGTAGTTACTAGCCTTTAAACTATAGTCAGTTCGAGTGTTCCGACTTAAGCGTAAGGTATTGAGAACTCATTAAATTATGTATTCCTAATTTTAACTAATTATTATGAAACAAAAAAACAATACTTCAAGACGTACCTTCATTAAAAAATCTGCCATAGCTTTTGCTGGCATTAGTATCATCCCAAGGCATGTGTTGGGCAAAGGTTTTATTCCGCCAAGCGATAAATTAAATATTGCTGTTATTGGTGGCGGTGGTAAAGGTTATTCAGACGCTGTAAATGCATGGAATAACGGAGCTTCAAACATTGCAGCAATTTGCGATGTAGATTGGAATATGGCTTCAAAAGCATTTGAGCAATTCCCGAAAGCAAAAAAATATAAAGATTTTAGAAAGGTTTTAGACGATATCAAAGATATTGATGCTATTACGGTTTCAACACCTGATCATACCCATGCGGTTATAGCTATGGCAGCCATGAAATTAGGAAAACATGTGTATGTACAAAAACCATTAACACATAGTATTCATGAAGCTAGAATGTTGACTAAAGCAGCAAATCAATATAAAATAGTAACTCAAATGGGGAACCAAGGTGCTTCAGGACCTGGTGTGGCTCAAATGATAAAATGGTTTGATGAAGGAAAAATAGGAAAGGTTTCTACGGTTCATGTATGGACAAACAGACCAGTTTGGCCTCAAGGAATTCCAATACCTACCAGCAAGCCAAAACTATTAGATGGATTGGATTGGGATAGTTGGGTAGGGCCGGCTCAAATGGTTGATTACCACCCTTTATACCATCCTTTTAAATGGAGAGGCTGGTGGAATTTTGGTACTGGTGCTATAGGCGATATGGGTTGTCATTTGATAGACCCTCCATTTAGAGTTTTAGGGTTAGAATATCCTACAGAAGTTGAAAGTAGTGTGGGTGCGGTTTATACAAAAGATTGGACTCCTGAATATTTACCTGATTCTTGTCCGCCTTCTTCAAGAACACAATTGAAATTTTTGGCTACGGCAAAAAATCCAACAGACTTAACCATGACATGGACAGATGGCGGCTTACGCCCATTCCACCCTGAACTGATACCAGCAGATCATCCTATTGGTGATAGCAGCAGTGCAAATGGTGTACTTATGATTGGAGAAAAAGGAATTATGACCTGTGGTGTGTATGGAAAAGAACCTAAAATATATTTTAATGATGGAGCTATTTTAATAGGTGACAATTGGAAGGATGACGGTGTATTACCAGAATATGGTCATCAAGCAAAATGGGTTGAAGCTTGTAAAGAAGGTTTTGGAAAGACAAAACATAAAGAACTAACTTCTTCTTTTGATTATGCAGGACCACTAACGGAGACTGTTTTAATGGGTAATTTGGCAATTAGAAGTTATATGCTCAGAAAAGAAACTACCAACAATAGATTTGAATATTCTGGTAGAAAAAAATTATTATGGGATGGTGCCAATATGAAAATTACAAACTTTGATGATGCCAATCAATTTGTAAAAAGAGAGTATAGAGAAGGTTGGAGTTTGTAAAGGGGTAGTGTATTTATATAGATATTGGTAGTAATGTAAAATCAATAATATGGGAGTTGGAAGTTTACAGGGAATGAGATCGGTTTTGCGAAACAACCGACAATTGCTACGTAAAACAGGTCTTTTTAAAAAAGATACTTCTTTTTTAAGCTCAAGAAAAGAGTATTTGAAAGCTGCAAAAGGTAGTGTTGACTTCAAAACTATTTCAAAAAGTGAATTACGAGCTCTAAGGGAAAAAGTAATTAAGAATAGGAAAGCTGAGAGCTTAAAAGCTTGGTTAATTACTTTGGTTGTTTTAGTTCCAATTATCGTATATGGGTTTTATATTTCTAATAAATATTCACACCGAATTAAGCAAAAAATTCAAACAGAAAAATTAAAAAATGACAAAGCTCAGCAAATTCTCTTGGAGCAAAATCAGAACAAAAAATTAAACAGATACTCATTTATCATAAATGACGGTGATCAATGGATTGAAAAGAAGAATTGGAATAATGCTATTTATAGATATAAAGAGGCAGTAGAACTCTTTCCTGATGAATTTGAGGCGAATTATAGATTGGCTTTGGCTTATAGTTACCACTGTCAATATAAAAATAAAGACTGTGAGATTGGAAAAATGTTGACGATTAGACTATTAAAATATTTTCCAGAAAAAGTCAATCTGATTGAATTAAAAAATGTTTTTGAAAAATAACACTATTGCCAATCCTAACTACTGAAAGATTGCATTATGTGGTTACCCATTCACATTCTCAGGGTTATACCCTAAATATGGTACTTTAACTTCTTTAAATACAATACCATTTTCTTCCAATTCTTTTAGAATAGGCTCATAAACTTCTTTGGTAATTGGCAACTGTACACCCGGAGTTTTAATCTCTCCATTTAGAATTTTTAGCGTTGCAATTGCTACAGGTAGCCCAACCGTTTTAGCCATTGCTGTATAGGTTTGGTCTTCACCAATAACCACCATACTTGATTCTATTTGACGTTTTTCACCTTTGTATTCATAACCAAACTTATGCTGCATTACAATCATGTCTTTGTCTTCTGCTTCTAGCGTCCAGCTATCCATTAATATTTTTTGTAAAATTTGAGCAGGAGTCGCATCTTTTAATCCCACTTTTTTATTCGGATTAAAAATGTCAAGCTCAACCAATTTCTCCCAAACCACATCATCTTGATCTATTTTAAGATAAGAACGTAATTTCAATTCAACAGAATCATTTGGGTTATAGGCTAAAAATGAATTGGTAAAATCACGATAAGACATTTGTTCTGAACCATCCAATACATAACTATCATCCGTCATACCCAATTGCACAAACATATTCCATGCTCTTGAAAAACCTATTTTACGTATCGTTCCTCTGTACAGAGTTAAAATATCTTGCAAACCATAAATTTCACGGTATTTTAATGAATCTCTATTCGCATAAGCTTCAAATTTACCACTTCCGTTTACATGTAAAATCTCAGTACGTCTAAATAATTTATGATAAGGTATGTATTTATAAGTGCCTTCTTGAATGAATTTTGCCGCACCTCCTTGTCCAGCCAAAACTACATTTCTAGGATTCCATGTGAACTTGTAATTCCATAAATTGGTATCGCTCTCTGGAGCCACAAGCCCTCCTGTAAAAGATTCAAAAAGTAACAATTTTGCATCTTTGTCTTCACGAATTCTATCAATAACCTGCATCGCACTCATATGATCGATACCAGGATCTAAACCAATTTCATTCATAAAAACCAAGCCTTGTGTTTTTACCTCAGCATCTAATGCTTTCATTTCAGTAGAAATATAAGATGCCGTAACCATACTTTTTTTATAAAGTACACAATCTTTAGCAACTTCTAAATGAAAACGAGCAGGTAACATAGAGATTACTATAGTTGCATTTTGAATTGCTTCTTTTCTTGCCTCAGCATCAAACACATCTAAAACCATCGCTTTTCCGTTAGGATGCCCATTAATTTTTGATTGTGCCATTTCAAGAACAACATCTGCCACGATAACATAAAGGTTTTCATTATCAGATTTGTCTAATAAATATTTTATCAATGATGCTGAAGATCTACCAGCACCAATAATCAAAATTTTTCTCATTCGTTAATTTTCTTTAAAATAAATTTTGCTTTTATAACATCTGCAGCATCTATTTGAAGCCTATACTCTTCAACAAAACCTATTGTTGTCATATGTTCATCAGCTATAAAACATTTTATCCCTTCACTTTCTAATTTTGATTTTGCAATTTGCAACTCATACAAAACCCTAGATACAAGCACTGTAACTAATTTTATATTAGAATTTTTCATTCTTTAAATTTAAGTCATATTTTTACATTAACAAAATTGAATCAAATGAAAAATAGAAACTTAATTATTACGTCAATTTTAGGGGCATTTGCAATTATTTTAGGTGCTTTTGGTGCACATGCCTTAAAAGAAAAATTAGGTGTAGATGCGTTAAAAAGTTTTGATACAGGTGTACGCTATCAAATGTATCATGTTATTGTCTTACTTTTTATAAATACCTATTCAGAATTTTCATCCAAAACAAAAAACACAATTAGTTGGCTATTCTTTATTGGAATATTGTTTTTCTCTGGCTCACTTTATGCGATAACTGCTGGTGGAATTAACCCAAAATCCATTTGGTTTGTTACTCCTCTTGGAGGATTGCTATTTATTATTGGCTGGGTTTTAATGCTTGTAAATTTTATAAAAAAAAGCAATTCTTAATACAATAAAATTTTCACGCAAACGTTTTCGTTACAACTATTTTTAACTTAGTTTTGCCAAAATTTTAATGATTCTTAAATGAAAAACTCAATGCTATCTACAAAACAAACTGTAGAGAATTACGGAATAAAAAACGCAATTGTACACTGGAATCTTTCTCCAGAAAAGCTTACACAAATTTGTGTAGAAAAAAATATGGGTAAGATTTCAAAGTCTGGTGCTTTAATGGTAAATACCGGTGAGTTTACCGGTCGTTCACCTTTAGACAGATTTATAGTTAAAGACAGTATTACAAAAGATAAAGTTTGGTGGGGAGATATCAACATTCCGTTTGAGG
>JAJRPL010000212.1 GCA_024280815.1 Bacteroidota bacterium | reverse complement strand
GATACTGATATACAGCACATCTCGGTCTCCATAAATGAGTTTGATTGCCTCTTGTTTTTTGCCTTCTACATCAATTTTTTGGAGTCCGCCAAACTTACCGATACCATGATCTATATGTGTAACATAATCGCCAATTTCAAGGTTGGATAGCTCTTTAAGCGTAATAGCTTGTTTTTTTGCGAATCCGCTTTTAAGGCGGAATTTATGATAGCGTTCAAAAATCTGATGATCGGTATAACAAGCAATTTTTAAGTTTACATCAACAAACCCTTGATATAATGGAAAGATTAACGTCTTGTAAACTACCTCTTCATCAACATCGTCAAAAATATCATGAAAACGTTGAGCTTGTTTTTCATTAGAACAGAACAAGTAATTTTTGATGCCTTTTTGAGTGTTTTCATTTAAGTTTTTAATCAGTAAATCAAACTGTTTGTTAAAGGAAGGTTGGGGCGAGGATAAGAATTGTATTTCATTCCGTTTCAGTTTCTCATCATGAGATTGCTTCGCTTCACTCGCAATGACTTTTTTATTACCAATTGTGACTAAATTAAATCCTTCTAACTGTTGTTTTATTAAATCTCCATTACAAAACAATTCTTTTGGTTCACCTAATTGAACCTCACTTTTGATTTCTGAAAAAGCAGTGTTGGCTTTTTCAAATAGACGATCAAGATTCCCTAATAAAAGCTCCTTGTTTTTTACAAAAACGATAGTTTTACTAGAAATATACTTTAAAAAACTTTCGCGTTTTTCCCTGCCCGTCCGGTAGGCGGGTTGGAATTTTTTATTTTCAACATTGGGTAGAATACTAATCTTTTTTTGAGTTTCAGTTGATAGTTGTGTTTCAATATCAAAAGTTCTGATACTATCAACTTCATCACCAAAAAACTCTATTCGATAAGGCTCTTCGTTAGAAAATGAAAACACATCTACAATTCCGCCTCGTACTGCAAATTCTCCAGGTTCAGTAACAAAATCAACTCTATTAAAATTATACTCAAAAAGCATTTCATTGACAAAATCGAGTGAAACCTCTTCTCCAACATGTATTTTTAAGGTATTTCTATCCAATTCACTTTTGGTGACTACTTTTTCGAATAAAGCTTCAGGATATGTTACAATTACAGCTGGTTTTTTCCGAGAATTAATTCTGTTTAAAACTTCAGAACGTAAGAGAATGTTTACGTTATCGACTTCATCTATCTGGTAAGGTCTTCGGTAAGAACCAGGATAAAATAGTACATTTTTATCTCCTAACAATTGTTCTAAATCGTTTAAATAATAGGCAGCTTCTTCTTTATCATCACAAATTATTAGATAAGGTTTTTCTACATTTTTAAAAGAGCTTGAAATAACAAAAGACAATGAAGACCCTGCCAAATGCTGTAGATATAGCTTTTGGTTTTCTTGGTTGAGTTGCCGAACAATCTGTTTTAGTTCAGCTGATTGTTCGTAAATACTAACAATTGCTTGTTTGCTCAATTGTTTCTAATTTTTCACAAAGAAAAGATAAATGAATTTAATTTATAATAAAATAGTGAGTTTATTTATATTTGAAGCCTTGAACTTAATTTATAAACGTTTCAGATTCTAATGTCAGATAAATCTACTAAAAAAAAGCTAGCTCATTTTGCAAATATTGTAAAACTAGCTTTGGTTGATGGTGTCATTACAGACGAAGAACAAAAGCTTTTAGATCAAATGGCTGAAAGTTTGAAAATTCAAAAAGAGGAGTATCAACAAATTTTAGAAAATCCTGATGCCTTTCCTATCAATCCGCCCGTAGGTTATGATGAACGAATTGAACGTTTATTTCATTTAACTGAAATGATTTATATAGATGAAGAAATTGTGGGTGACGAGGTTGATTTGCTCCAAAAAATTGCTCTAGGCTTAGATTTCCCTAAAAGCAGTATTGAGAGCATTTGTGATAAAGCCATTCACTTAATTATCAATAATTACACCTTGGACGAATTTAATTCAAAAATAAAAGAAATTTATAAAAACTAAAATAATTCAAAAATATGTCGATATCAGATATCTATTCAAGTGGAGCACATAAAAAGAACCTAGGTCATTTTGCAAGTATTGTAAAGTTAGCCATGGCAGATGATGTGATTACAGAAGGAGAACAACAATTATTAGAGCGTTTGGCAAAACGCTTAAATATAGGTGAAGATGAATATAAAAAGATTGTGAAGAATCCTAATAAGTACCCCATCAACCCTCCTGTAAGTTATGATGCTAGAATTGAGCGTTTATATAACTTAACCAAGATGATATATGCAGACGATGAGGTTTCAAAAGATGAAGTTTCTATTTTACATCGTATAGTTATTGGCTTAGGTTTTCCGCAAGACAATGCTGATAAAGTAAGTGATGAAGCCATTCATTTGGTGATGAATGATAATGATTTGGATGATTTTACTTTGGCTATTAAACGTGTGAATAGTATTTAGACAGACACTAATTTTACTAATTGACACAAATTTATTTAATCCTCACAGTAACGAAACTTTGATTGATTGTAAGATTTTTTTGCCCGTCGATTTAAGAAAAGAAAATTGTAACAATTCAGTTGTCGCAAACAAAAACATCATATATTTATTAACCGAACAAAAAAATATATATTAAAATGAAAGACATAGTAGGTTTATTTTTATTTACAATGGTATTCTTTATTCAAGTTGGTAATGCACAAGATAAAGTTGTTTTTAAGCTCTACAATCAAAAAGGAGAGATTGTACAATATACAAAGATGATAAATGACTTGGCTGATAGTGATATGTTCTTTTTTGGAGAATATCATACAAACCCTATTTCTCATTGGATGCAAATAGAAATGACCAAAAGTTTTTATGAAATTAAAGGAGATAAATTATTTTTTGGTGCAGAAATGTTTGAAAATAACAATCAGCTAGTTTTAAACGAATATTTAGCTGGCTTTTATCCAGAGAAAAAAATGCTTCCTGAAATTACTCAATTATGGAAAAATTATAAAACCGATTACAAACCTTTAATAGAATTTGCTAAGGAAAATAAACTTCGATTTATAGCTTCAAATATTCCGCGTAGATATGCATCAATGCTTAATAAAAATGGAATGAATGCTCTAGATTCATTAAGTGTAGAGGCTTTGAAACTTATTGGTCCAGATTTAAAAAAGTATTTTGATCCTACTATTAAAGCTTATGCCGAAATGGCTTCTGCTATGGGTGAACATGTGCCACCAAATATGTTAAATATTCAAATTGCACAGGCTGCTAAAGATGCTACAATGGCACATTTTTCATTAAAAAATTTTAGTAAAGGTGATTTTTATTTTCATTTTAATGGCTCTTATCATTCAAATTATAATCAAGGAATTATTTGGTGGATTAATAAAATTCAACCTGGTTTAACAATAAAGTCAATAACTACTGTAACTAAATCTGAATGGGAAAAAATGACCGATGAGGAAAAAGCTTCTATTGCAAATTATACCATCGTAGTTGTAGATAATATGACACATACAAAGCGATAAATTCTTATCTATTAGCTACATTCTATTATCATGTTTGGCCTAGTCTAAAACCTTCTTTTTACCTAAAACACCTCACCAATTTTTCAAAATCTTCTTTACTATTATACACATGTGGTGAAACACGAATAGCATTTCCTCTAAAAGAAACAAAGATATTTTGCTTGGTAAACTTGGCTTTCAATTTTTCTAAATTGATTGTTTTTGGTAGGTAAATACCAAATAAATGTTGTGCTCTAAAAGCATCATCTTCTATAAAACAGCCTAACTTACGAAGTGTTTGAATAGCCTCTTCTGAAATAGATTTACAATACTCTTGAACTCGTTGAGGTTGCCATTCGTTTAGTTGTTCAATAGCATTGATTAACATGGGTGTTAACGTGAAATTGCTCATTTCACCAACATTATAACGGCCTGCTTTGGGCTGGTATTCAGGTTCGTAATTTACCAAGCCACCAAAGTCTTCACTGTTTTTACGGTTGATCCAATTTTCCTCAATTGGGTTTCCATTGGTTAAAGCATCTGAATAATATGCCAAACCGATAGAATAAGGACCTAATAACCATTTATAACCAGCACAAATTAAAGCGTCAGGTTCTATCTCTTTTACTGAAAAAGGTAATGCACCAACACTTTGAGTACCGTCAATAATTAATAACGCATTGTGGGTTTTTGTTTTCTCTCTAATCGCCATTAAATCAAATAAGGTGCCATCTGCCCAATGTACATGAGGCATTGCCACAACTGAAGTTTTTTCATGAATCGCTTCTAGAATAGCTTGATTCCATTGTTGTCCGCGTTGGTTAAAATCTGCTGGAGCAGAAATAATTTGCAAGGTTGCATTGTATTGATTAGCTAATTTTTGCCAAGAATAAATATTACTTGGAAACTGCTCTCCAACTACTAAAATTTCATCTCCAGCATTTAGTTTTATGTTATTAGCCACCGTAGCAATACCATAAGAAACTGCAGGGATAATCGCTACATTTTTATAATCATCAATAGCTACTAATTTAGAAAATTCTTGTTTTAGTCTATTTGTATTCTCAAAAAAATCATTACCTGTAACTTCGTACGGGAAACATTTTTTTGATACAGAAGCATGTCCTATTGCTTCTACACTTTTTAAAAAAGGAGACATATAAGCTCCGTTAAGATATGTTACATGCTCAGGAAGTCTGAATAGTTCTTTTTGATTTGTTAACATTTCTGAAAAATTTAATTTCAACCCATTTCTTTTAATGCTTTTTTAAACTCTTTCCAACCTATTTTTGCATCATTATTAAAATCGTAACCTTGAATTAATTTTGATGCGACCAAACCTCTTATAAAACCACTAATTTCAGCTTCTTTTAATAATTGAACAATCTCGCTTTTAGACAACTTGCCATCACTATTTTTATCAAAAAAATCAAATGCTTTTTCAGGACTTTCAAAATGATTGGTAATTACTATT
>JAJRPL010000211.1 GCA_024280815.1 Bacteroidota bacterium | reverse complement strand
ATGAATTTTTAGGCAAAGAATATGACAACGATGTTGTCTTTCTATATTTAGAAGTCAAAAATATTGAAACAATACAAAGTATTGAAATCAAAAACAGTATGTTGATGAGTGTTTTTCCAGAACAAAAAAATATTATCAAGCTAAACATTAATAACATTAAAAAGACATTTTTATTAACTAAAGGAAAGGATAAAGATTTGTTAAAGTTGAATTGAAAAGATTTAATTTAAAACAAATTATTTATCTTCGAAAACTTTAAAATAACAACTCAATTCAAATGAAAAAAATCAACCTTATACTATTATCTTTTTTATTTGCATCTTCTTTTGTTTTTTCACAAGAACAAGATACTGTACAAAAAGAAAAAAAACTTGGGCATACCAACATTAGTAAATTCAGACAACTAAAGCAAGAATTGGCCACACCAAATTCACAACACACAGCCTCTGGTGCACCTGGCCATCAATACACACAACAGCAAGTTGATTATGTGATGAATATTACAATTGATGATAAAACTCAAAAATTATTCGGGGATGAAGTTATTACCTATCATAACAACTCAAAAGATCAGTTAGAATATTTATGGGTACAATTAGACCAAAATATGAGAGCTCCAGATTCTAAAACTCCTCTAGCAAAACAAACGGCTATGGATGGCAGTTTTAATGGACCTGTTATTTTTACTAAAAATCATTTAAAGCAACCTTTTGATGGTGGTTTTAACCTTGAATATGTTAAAGATACTAATGATAAAGACTTATCATATACGATCAATAGTACAATGATGCGAATAAATCTTGCAAAACCATTGGCACCTGGTGAAACTTTTATTTTTAAAATTAAATGGTGGTATAATATCAATAATTATATTGAAGATGGAGGACGTTCTGGTTATGAACATTTCCCTAAAGATGGTAATAATTTATATGTAATTGCTCAGTTTTTTCCAAGATTAGCAGTATATGATAATGTTGAAGGTTGGCAGAACATGCAATTTTGGGGGCGTAGCGAATTCGCTTTAGAATTCGGTAATTACACAGTTAATATAACAGTCCCAGCAGATCACATCTTGAATGCAACTGGTAAACTTCAAAATCCTAAAGAAGTATTGTCTAAAACGCAATACAAACGTTTTCAAGCAGCAAAAAAGAGTTTTAATGAACCAGTAATTATTGTCACTCAAGCTGAAGCTGAAGCAGCAGAAAAATTACATTCAGACAAAACTAAAACATGGAAGTTTTATGCTGAAAATGTTAGAGATATCGGTATTGCAACCTCTAGAAAATTTATATGGGATGCCATGGCGGTTGATATAAATAATAAAACTGTAATGGCGTATTCATTATATCCTAAAGAAGGAAATCCACTATGGGAAAAGCATTCAACGAAAGTAGTTGCCAATACCTTAAAAGTATATTCTAAATACACGTTTGATTATCCTTACCATAAAGCAATATCTGTACACGCTAGACAACAAGGAATGGAATACCCTCAAATTTGTTGGAATTATGGTAGACCAAAAGAAGATGGCACCTATTCTGATAGAGTTAGAGATGGTATGATTGGAGTTATTACTCATGAAGTCGGTCATAACTTTTTTCCGATGATTGTGAATTCTGATGAACGCCAATGGACTTGGATGGATGAAGGGTTAAACTCATTTGTAGAAATGCAAGCTGAATTTGAATACGATCCAAATTTTAACACACGAAGTTTACCCAAAGATATTGTTGGCTATATGAGTATGGATCAAGATTACTTATCACCAATAATGACTCAAGGTGATCATGTCTATAATTTTGGGCCAAATGCATATTCTAAACCTGCTGCTGGCTTAACCATGCTAAGAAATACAATTATGGGACCAGAATTGTTTGATTATGCGTTTAGAACCTATTCTCAACGTTGGATGTTTAAACACCCAACACCTGCAGATTTTTTCAGAACAATGGAAGACGCTTCTGGGATGGATTTAGATTGGTTTTGGAGAGGATGGTTCTATACAACTGACTATAATGATGTTGGAATTAAAGAGGTTAAACAGTATTTTTTAACTGACCAGCCTACAAAAGCTGCAATTGCTGATGCAGAAAAATATGGAATGAATTTAGATGATTTTAAAGATAAACTGATTTATTTTATTTCTGAAGAAGAAATTAAAAACCCGAAAAAAACAAAAAAAGTAAAAGATTTTAAAATACTAGACAATTATATATCTAGTTTATCTAATGCTGAAAAAAAGAGACTTAAAGAGGCACCTAATTATTTTTATGAAGTGACTTTTGATAAACCAGGAGGGCTTGTTTTACCTCTTATTGTTGAATTAACTTATGAAGATGGAACAAAAAAACGTCAACAATTTCCTGCGGAAATCTGGAGTAAACATGATACTGAAGTAAAAAGAATTTTTGCAAGTTCAAAACAAATCACTAATATTGTACTCGATCCTGACTTAGAAACTGCAGATATAGACATCACCAACAATAGTTGGCCTAAAAAAATTGAAAATAATCAATTTGAGAAATTCAAAGACAAATTGAAAAAATAGTGTTTTTAAATTTAGAGTTTTTTGTTAATACCCTAAACATTAAATTATGTTTAGGGTATTTTATTTTTTACATACAGGTTTGTATAGTATTACTACTTCTTATCATAATCCATACCATCAGATAAAATTCTAATCCGTTTATCATCAAAATTTTCATGAAACAAACTTCTTTGTTTTTTTAATAGCGGACTTTCAATACTACTCAAATCTAAGATAGCATGAAATAAATCATCCGAAACAAAAGGTTTATGAATATTTGATTTTATTATATTAAATTTTGTAGAATCAGCAGTAATAAATGATGGTGATAACCACACTAAAAAAGGAATTTCAACATTTGCTTTAGGTATAGTTTTAATGACATGATGACCTAAAATGTCTTGCTCATCATCAAATACATTTTCTCCATGATCAGATAAATAAATTACCTTTGCAGATTGTTGGGGTTTTTTTAAATTATTTTTCTTTACAATAGTTAACAAATTATCAATAACGTAATCATTATAGAATATAGAGTTGTCATATTCAGCAATTATTTGTTGTTTTTCATTTTTACTTCTAAAAACGTCAAAATCTGAAGGATACCTTTTAGTATACAGAAGATGGTTACCCATTAAATGTAAAACAATAAATTTGTTAGGAGCATCATCTTTTAGAACTTTAGCAAAAGGTTTAAACAGCTTTGCATCATAAGAACTTTTCAAATCACTTTCATAAGAAGAGTTGCTTAAAGTATTCACAAATTCATAGCTAGTGGTTTTACTACCGATAGAACTTATTAAATTCTCTGCCCAACCAAGCGGAGGCTGATTAGAAATCCAATAGGTCTTAAAACCTATAGAAGAAAAAACATCTATCAAATCTTTAGCATCATAGAAAGGTAAATTATTCTCAACATTTGACTCTGTAATCATTGACATTACAGAGTTAATTGTATTTGAATAAGGTGAAACTACATTATCAAAAACAATAATATCTTCTCTTTTATTCAACCTAGGATTTGTTTCTCTTTTATAATTGTACAAAGACATGTGGTTTCTAGATGCAGACTCTCCAATAATCAAAACAAATAATTGCTCATCGTTACCAGAGGATAGTTTTGCATCTACTATTTTTAATTGATTACTTTCTATTGCTTTAGAATATTTTTTATAATCAGACATATAAGCATATGAAACTCTTGTAAATTGAGGAGTGCCTTTAACTAAAAACTCTGAAGTAGTGGGCATAATTGAAAATAAACCAATTATAAAAAGGATAATAACTGCTAAAAAGTAATTATATTTTGAAGTATACTTTTGAGGTATATTTATTAAACTCAAATAAAATAAAATAGTATACGGAATTAAGAATAATAATAAACTTATTGATTGAACTCCTACAAATTCAGAGGCTTCTGTAAAATTTGTATTTGAAATTGCCAATAAACTAGCTACTGACAATGGCCCTTTTAATAGTAACCAATGTGTAATTTCGAGTAACCCAACAATAAAATAAAAAATAACAATTATCTGATAAAAAATATTTTTTTTAGTTAAATAATACGGAATAGTTGCTATAGGAATCCATAACAAATTTGAAAAAACCCCATACTTATCTGAAACATCAAAATTAATGATATAACCAACAAAAACTGGAATTAAAACTAATAACACTAGATATTTAGGATATACCTGTTCAATTAATTTTAATACTTTTATAATCATTTATCTTATTACTGAAATTGAATTCAAAAAATAATAAATTCTATTTATAAAAAAAGCAAATATACTATATCTCTCTTAATAAACTTAAACGGTTTCAATGAATAGTATATTTCAGGGTTTACAAATACTTTTAAACAATTTTCATGTAATTTATTATATTATCTTCCATACGTTTTAAAACATCAGTTGTATCAGACTTAACAAATTTTTCTCCAGTAATTTTTTCATACAATTCAATATATCTTTCTGAAATTTCAATAACTTTTTCAAGTGTCATTTCTGGAATAATTTGCCCTTCTTCACCTTGAAAATCATTTGCTATTAACCATTGTCTAACAAATTCTTTAGATAACTGTTTTTGAGCCTCTCCTCTTTCTTGTCGTTCTTGATAACCATCAGTATAAAAATATCGTGAAGAATCTGGAGTATGAATTTCATCAATCAGTACTATCGTGCCATCAGATTTTTTACCAAACTCATATTTTGTATCTACCAATATCAAGCCACTTTGAGCTGCTAATTCTGTCCCTCGTTGAAACAAAGCTTTTGTATAAGCTTCTAATATTTTATACTCTTTTTCAGATATAATATTATTTGTAATAATATCTACACGAGAAATATCTTCATCATGATCTCCTTCTTCAGCTTTTGTAGCTGGCGTAATTATTGGGTTCGGAAATTTATCATTTTCTTGCATTCCGTCAGGCATAGCTTCACCACAAATCAAACGTCTACCTGCTTTATATTCACGTGCTGCATGACCAGAAAGATACCCTCTAATTACCATTTCAATTTTAAAAGGCGTGCATAAATGACCAATTGCT
>JAJRPL010000210.1 GCA_024280815.1 Bacteroidota bacterium | reverse complement strand
TATTGCTACAAAATTCATAGAACCCAAAAAAGGTGTTGATACCATATATATAAAAGAAATCATTGATAAAAGTTCAAAAAATGCCAACTATACAGGTGTTTTATTTTTAAAAAAAAACAAACAAAAAAGTTTTGTTTATGCAACGGGAATTGCAGATAAAGAGGCTTCAAAAAAAGTTAACGAAAATGACTTATTTGAAATTGGAAGTGCAACAAAATTATTTACATCTACTGCTATTTTTCAACTTATTGACGAAGAAAAAATCTCTTTAGATACGCCAATCAGTAAATTTTATTCTAAAACTAGTAATGTAGCTAAACTCGCAAACATTAAGAATAAAAACTATTTTGATAAAGTAACTATCGCCATGTTATTAAATCATACCAGTGGTTTTATAGATTATCTTAATATTTATGGTGATGACGAAAAAGCATTAAGCATATTTTCAAATCCAAACATTACTTACTCATTTGATGCTATTATTAATTTGGCTGTAAAACACGGTGATGCTAATTTTATTCCTGGTAAAAAGTTTCAATATTCTAATACAGGTTATATTCTTCTTGGTGATATTATAAGTAAGGTAAGTAATCAAAATTGGCATACTTTTATACAACAAAATATATTTGATAAACTGGAATTAAAAAACACCTATTTTTCTTCAATCTTACCTGATTCTATCAAACAATCAATGATTAATGGATATTATAATGATAAAAAAACAAGTATGCCCGCATCATTAGCAGGAAGTGCAGGAGAAATAATATCTTCACTTCACGACTTAGAAAAGTTTCTTGTAGCATGGCAAAATGGGCAATTAATTTCTAAAAAAACACTAAAAGTACAGCAGGATAGTGGAGGTCATAAAATGTATGATGAAGTAGATTTTATTAACTATAATTATGGCGTAATGAACGTAAATGGTTTTTATGGTCATGTAGGTCAAACATTTGGTTTCCAGACGTATATTGGAATCAATCCTAAAACAAATAAACTTTATGTAATTGGTGCAAATAATGCTTCTTTTGATGTGTTTTCTCTCTTTTTAAAATTAGAAGGTTTGTTAAATTAACTATAAAATGAATAATAAAATTAAATAATAAAATATGAAGTTTTTTAAAAGTAATAAGTGTTTGACAATACTATTTTTAATTGTCACAATGAGTATGAATTCTCAAAACAATACTATTCCGTCAAAATATTCAAGAACTAATTCTAATAATAAACTCTACCTATCTTTAGGGTTAAATTCTAGTAGTTTTCAAGACGTGAAATACTCTAGTGTTAGATATTCTGGAATTGGCGGTTTATTTAATATTGGGTACAGTAGTGAAAATGATAAACGTTTTTGGGAAACAGCACTAACGGTTAATTTAAATTTAGAAGCCGCAAATACGCATAGTAATGGGAGTAGTGTAGTTGTTCATCCAATACTGTTTTTTAAATATCTAAAACCAATAAAAGAAAACTTAAAAGTTGGAGCAAGAATTGATATGTTAGATTTTTATCTTAGAAAAATAACGGGTTTGGGTAATAACGGTAATTATATTTTAAACGGACATAACTTGTATGGTTCTATACAATATAATTATCAATTAAATAGCAATTGGAATTTGATAGGAGAATTTGATTTAGGTTTGTTGAGTTTTAAAAATGAGTCTATAAGTTTTGCTTTTTCTGCTCCTCAAACAGCTTTAGATGCAGGAGAATTTAATTACCAAGATGGTGCTATATCTAATCCATTTGGGTATAAATATTTTAAATTAAGACATATTGCAAATAATTTAAATCTAAAAACTGCTTTCCTTTTTCAATACAAAAAAAGAATTTCAGTGGGTTATTTTTGGAGTATGGATAGATTTAGTACAGTAAAAAATTATCCTACCACAAAAGGATTGCACAATCTAGTTTTTAGATATAATATACTTAACAAATAAAAATTAATATAAAATGAAAAAATCGATATATTTACTTATAGCCCTTATTTTTACAATATCTTCTTGTGAAAAGGCATTCATGGAACCTAATCCAGAAACTGATAAAAAAGCCATTTTTAATGAATATGTAACATTGGTAAAAGAAAAATACGCTATGTTAACATATAAAAATGTGGATATTGATGAATTGGCTTCAACAATAGGAGCAACCATTGACGAATCTACTTCAGAAACAGAACTATTTCAAAAACTTGGAATAATTACTCTAGCACTTAAAGACGGACATTCAGATTTAAGTAAAGGAGATGGAGAAGATGAGAATATACAATATAATTTTTTAGAGGGGTATCCGCCGGCTTTTGACCTAGAAATCTTGAGTAATAATTATATAGGGAAAACCATAAATCCGGAAATAAATGTTTTACAACCTGAAAACGATAAGGATGTTGTTTTGGCGGCATACGGAGCTTTGCCGCAAGATCAAGAAATTGCATATCTTTGGGTTCCATCTTGGGATGTGGAAATATCTGAAGATCAGATTGAACGTATTTTTGCAAGTTTTAGTAATGCTAAAGGATTAATATTTGACATTAGACAAAATACGGGTGGAGATCCTTCTCTTGCAACAAAATTTGCAGCTTACTTGGCAAACGGAGAGGATATATATACAGGTTTTGAGCGGTTTAAAACAGGCCCAAACCCTAACGATTTTTCTGATAGTAAAGTGTATTTGAAACCTGCAAATAGTGATGTGCGATTTACAAAACCTGTTGTGGTATTGACAGATAGGTATTGCTATAGTGCTTCCACTACTTTTGCATATTCTACAAATCCGATAGGGAATATAACATTCATAGGACAAAGAACCGGTGGCGGTAGTGGCTCTGTTGCAGATGGATTTTTAGCTAATGGTTGGAAATGGTCACTTTCTACAAGTGAATTTATAGATCATTTAGGAAATCATCTAGATGATGGTATTGATCCTGATATACCAGTAGAATTGGATTTGGATGACACCTCCAAAGATGAGCTGATAGAACGTGCAATACTTGAATTACAATAAATTCATTTTCAATGAAAAGAATACCATTAATTAGTGCTATAATCGTTTTTTTAATTGGTGTAATTGCTTACGAGTATTATGTGTATCAATGGAGTAAAGATGAAACTACAGCAATAATAAGGGTAGATGTTATTATCATTTACCCTTTACTCATACTTTTTAGTGGGTTAATTTACTATCTTGTAAAGAAGTATGTTGCCAAACAAAAATAATCTAGAACATATGAATTATTCTAACTATTTTTTTTCCTTAATCATTGTTTTTCTTCTTTTTTCATGTAAGCAAAAAGAAGAACAATCACTAGCAATAAACCCTTTAACGATTACTGCTGACACTGATGTTAATTTAAAACTCACAACAATAGAAAATATTGGAATGCTTAATTTACAAGACACTTCGGCGGTAGTTACCAAAAACCATCCTTTTACCTTAGATAAAAAACCTAACGGGCTTACACTTTGTTTTTTATTGGCAGATAAAGAACAGTCAATTTTTTATATAGATTCTGAGAAGCATAGAAACATTGCTATTACAAAAATAGATTCAAGTAAGATTTCAATCAATTTTGATAAAGAGGATGAAATTAATAAATTTACTATTGCTTTTCACAAGCAATTAAAGCCATTGTTTCAAAGTGAATTAGCTCCTGAACCATTATCTAAATTCTTATCAACTAAAGAAGCAGATTTTTTAAGTCAACTTAAAAAGTTAGAATCATCAATAACTCCAACTGCATACAATACATTAAAATCTATGATAAATGGCAAGATTGCTCATTTAAAATTTATACATAGTGATAGGTTTGATACTTTACCTGCTACAGATGGCTATTATGATTTTGTAGATACTATTGATTTTGACGATACATATTTGACTTATTCAGATAATTTAAATACTGTTCTTGGTGTAGTAGCGATACAATACGAAAGAAAATTTAATAAGCCTTTTGAAGAAGCTTCTGCTGAGAGTAAATTATCTTTTGTAAATGATGTCATTCAAAATAAAGAAATTAAAAGTGCAATTATAGCCTTTTTAGCGAGTAAAATAATCCCCGAACAAACAAAAGAATCAAAAAACGAATTGTTGGCTCAATTATCGAATACAAACATAAAAAAGGATTACCTTGACTATATAACAAAAATACAAGCTAGTACTGCAATAGGACAAAAACAAGGAAATAAGGCTCAGTATTTTGAAACACTAACACCTTATAATAAGAATTTCTCATTTGAACAACTTAAAGGAAAAATAGTTTTTATAGACAATTGGGCAACATGGTGTGGCCCTTGTATGAAATCTCACAAAGTATTTGAAGAAAAATTTGAAAGTTTAAAAAAGATTAAAGATATTGTTTATGTATTTGTATCATTTGACAGAAGTGAAGAGATATGGAGAAATTCGGTAAGTAAATTTGGTGTTTCAGATGCAACTATTGTTCATTTATACAATGGTAAAGCTATGGATAGTCCGTACGGAAAATTTTATAATATTTCTAGTCTGCCTTCTTATATGGTTATTGATAAACAAGGTTTGGTTTTTGATACAAATCCTAAAAAACCAACTGATGATGATTTTGAATTGTATCTAAAAAAATTACAATGAAAAAACAATTAAAAACAGATAGAATTTTAAGTGTTTTGGCTTTTGTCATTAGTATTGCTACTTTAATTGCTTTAATGTATCAATCTAATTTGGTTAGAGAGCAAAATAATTTGATACAAAAAGAACAATACGCATCTGTAATGCCTTACCTTACTATGGGTTTTATGGGTAGTGAAGATGATAGTAGATTTGAATTTATACTACGTAATGATGGTGTAGGGCCTGCCTTTATTAAAGATATTAATATTAGATACCAAGATAGCTTATATAAAATGTCTATTATAGATTTTTATACTAAAATTATAAAATCAAAAAATGATAGCGTTAGAGTTATACGGACAGATATTGCTAAAGGAACGGTTATACCTGCCAATAAAAAAATTGAACTACTCGTTTTTTATACGAATCAAGAAAAAGCTATTGAGTTTTTTGGCCCTTTAGCCACATTGGAAGCTTCTGTTGAAATTACGTATGCATCAATTTATGATAAAAAGTGGATATTAAAAGGTTTAGACAATCTACATAACCCTATTGATTGATTTTTTTATTATTAACACTTTTTACAAATCAATACAATGAGCTTATTTTCAATATTTGTAGTAAAAAATAGGTATACATCACCACCTTCTTTGATTTTGGTTTTTTTACGTATTTGAACTACAGTTTCTGGAAAGTTTCTAACTGTAATATTTGCTTTTTTTTCAGGAATTAAGTTCTTCAATTTTTTGATATTGTAAGTGGATATTTTATTAATCTCAAATCGCCTTCCTGGAAATTCAATCAACTTTTTATTAGTATATAAATGACTATTTTTGTGTAATTTATAGATGTTTAATTGACTTGACACTTCATTAAATAGGCCAGATTTCAGTATGGCAACATTGGGTTCATAAAGGTATTTTTGTGGTAGTCCATAACTTGCTTCATGAAAGTTTAGGTTAGAATAAAAAGTCTGATTGCTCTGCTTTGTAATATTTATTGTTTTAAAATCTATTTTATTTTTATAACCTTTTTCTAATACATAGAGCACTTCTTTTACTTCATTTTGTACAGCAATTACATGGACTTCTTTTACAAAACTTAATTCATTTATAGCATTGGTGATATCTAACATTGGCGATGCTTTTATCAAGATATTCTTTGTGTGCTTAAAAAGAAGTTCTAAATGTTCAGGAACATTAGGCAGGCAATCATGCAACAAAAACACCTTACCTTTTACATCATTTCTTCTTGAAGGATCAATATAAATCCAATCAAAAGGTTGTTGTTGTTGTTGTTGTTGTTGTTGTTGTTGTAAATACTGTAAGCCATCAATTGCTAAGGTAGTGATGTTGCTTTTCTTTAATATTTTGAAATTGTGTTTTACTATGGTCGATAACGCATTGTTAATTTCACAATGAATTACTTTTTTAAAGGTGTTTGCAAAAGCAACACAGTCAACACCAAAACCGCCTGTCAGGTCAATTAGTGTATTTCCTGAAATTAAGCTTGACTTATATTTGGCAGTAACTTCAGAAGATGTTTGAGCAATGTTTAGTTTGTTTGGGCAATAGATGTTTTTCGTTTTAAACCAAGAAGGTAACTTGCTTTTACACTTTATTTTAGATTCAATTTGTTCAACTAATTCTTGAATAGTAATATCTGTAAATGGGCTACCTGAAAATAGTAATTTAGTAATGTCTGAATTTAGGTTTTCATTAATAAAATTTTGTACTTCTGTATTTAAAATGTGTTGATTCAAAATAATTTATTGTTTAATTTTAAAGCCCCTTCTCTTTTGGAGAGAGGTTGGGGAAAGGATTTTTATAAATTTTTGGTCAACGATTTTACAATTTTATTATCAGCCAAAAACTCTTTTAAAATTACTTTAATTGCTGTGTAGGATGGTACAGCAACTATCATTCCTACAACTCCTAAAAGTAATCCGCCAATAATAATCACTAAAAATATTTCTAAAGGATGCGATTTTACACTCTTTGAAAATATAAAAGGTTGGCTAAAGAAATTGTCAACCAACTGAGCAATAGTATAACCGATCATCACATACGTAGTAGTAGGTAAAATTTCAGTCTGAAAATCTAAAGTTAAATTACTGGTCATACTAAGTGTTAGCATTAAAACGCCTCCAATTAATGGCCCTACATAAGGAATTAGATTCAAGAGTGCACATAAAAAAGCGATGACAACAGCATTCTCAATACCAAAAATGAGTAAGATAACAGTATAGAGTACAAATAATATAGTTATTTGAAAAAGTAAACCAATAAAATAACGAGATAATAAATCTTTAATGGTTTCAAATGACTTTTGAAACCTGCCTTCGCTACCGTCTGGTACTATTGCCAATAGTCCCTTGTTTAAAATTCTACCATCTTTCATTAAAAAGAAGGAAATAAATAATACGGAGAATAAACCAATGCTTAAACTTCCAATGGTGCTTATTACTGAGTTTAATAGGTTTGGGATGGCTTTAAAATTTGAGAAAACATCAACATTCTTTAATTGTTCTAAAATATTGATATTTCTAGCTGAAAAATAATCATTTGCTTGTGTGAGTAAATGTTTGATATTGGCTTCTAACTGATTAATGTCAAGTAATGATAGGTTCTGACCTTGTTTAATAATCAATGGAACAAACATAGAAATCAATCCGAATAACAATCCTAAAAAGAGAGCCATACTTACAACTACAGCAAGTGTATTAGGAAATTTCAATTTTCTACGTAAAAATATTATAATGGGTCTAGCCATTAGTGAAACTACTGCAGCGATGATAATATATATTAATACAGATTGTATTTTATACAAAAAATAGAGTAGAAGTACTACTCCTATGATAATGGCGATAGCTCTTAAAATGCCATTGGCTAAAGTTTTTGAGTTCATAAGGGTAAATATAGTAAAACGAATAGTTATTCTGATTGATAAATAAAAATTATTAAATCTAAGGTAGGAGTTTTGTGTTTTAAGGTGTTATATATAAACAAGAAGGCTTTTAAAGCTAATTGTAAAGCTAAATACTAACTAAAATCTTAAAAACATGAAAAAAAATTATCTATTTAAAACATTGACAATTACAATGTTTCTTATCAGTTTAACAGCTTTTTCAAAAGTAGGTACAGAACCTATTTCTGAAAAAATTGCTGTTACATCTAATACTATTGCAAGTGCAACTGACCCAAGTTGGTCTTATACTTGTGAAGATGGTATTGAAGTTGAATTATTAAGCATTGGCTTAAAGAGTAATGTACCTGCTTCAATTAATATTCCTAATGTAAATGATGTTGAACGTGTGGTTGTTGAAATAGTATATAAAGGGAATAACCCTGGGAGTACTATTGAAATAAATGATGCTGAAGGAAATTCTTATACTGCCAATCGAGTAATTCCTCAAGGGGGGGGGTCAAACGTTTGGTATTATAGAACAGAATTACCTGCTACAGCAAAAGTTACTTATACAAATACGTTACAAGCAAATCACGCACAATCAATGTTAGCGTATGTTTTTAGAAAAAAGAACAATGGAACATCAAGTACAGGTGTTTTTACTGCTTTAAGTGGTTATAATAATATTGAAACAACAACCATTCCTATTCAAACAGACTCAGGACCAAGAACTGTTACTGTTGAATTACCAATATCTGAATTGACTCCAGATGGTAGGTATATTCATATTGAGGTGTCTGCTGCTGATGGTAGTTTTGTTGAATTAACTGAATCTATTACTCAGGCTAGTTTTCCTACAGGAAAATGTTGTATTAAAGTTTTTGAATTAGTAATGACAAATGTAGCTGGTAATATAGATGAAATAGAAATTAAAATTGATACAAGAGGTTATGAAAACGGACAATCGGTTAACGGACAGTCTTGGGTTATGGGTGGTGCGGTTAAAACTAATGTGCGATGTAGCTGTGTTGAATTTGACACAGAGCTACCAACGGCTCATAATTTAATTGATCATATCATAATTGAAGATATGAGTCAATTACCTGTAGTTACTTTTTCTGACAATTGTTCAGAGGTTACTATAGAGTATAACGAATATAAAGCTAGAGAGTCTTGTGAGATGGATTTTGGGCCTATAACTACAGATTCAAATGTATTGATTAATGATAAAAAATACCATTGGAATAAAGGCTATTACTCACAGTTTATTAATGGTTCTACTAAAATTTATGGTAAAATAGTTGATAATGTAGATGATAACTCAGGATGGAATGCAGAAATTTTATTTGGAAAACTAGAAAGCTATACAAAATGGACAGGTTCTGGTGGACAAACAGGGGATGATGCTCAAAAAGCACAACGTAAATATGCAACTGTTGATTTTAATAAAGTGTATATGTTAAACGGTTTCGGAAGTAATAAAAATATAACTCTTGAATTGGTAAATACATCTAATTTAAATTATATGGATGTCGGGTCTAGAGATGTATATGGAGATTATGGTATTGGTTTCTTTGGAGCTATAAACGGATCTAACACTCAAAACATGAAAGTAAATGCTTCATTAATAAAATGTGTTAAAGGCAGAGATGGTGCTGATTTATTAGTGAGAGAGTGGAAAGTTACTGATGCTGCTGGTAATACAGGTATTTTTGTTCAACGTGTTGAAGTAGAGAATTAAATCAATATTAAATTATAAAAAGATGAAAAAATTAAGTTATATATATATATTAGTTTGTGTTGGCTTTATGGCAAATGCACAATTACAACAAGAAGATTTTAACGGATCTAGTATGCCTGACGGATGGTCAGCAACACAGACAGAAGGAGGTCACAATTGGGAATTCGGTTATACCGGTAATTTAAAAGGTAGTGGTATACAAAACCCTGCTTCATTTGAATCTGGTGGTATTGTATTTAATGATTATGCTTCAGGTGATTTTAATCATAATGTGATTACCTTGTCTAGTCCAGCAATTGATTTAAAAGCAAAGAATATTGCTGATGCTTCAATAGAATTGACCTATAACTTGAGAACTTTTGCTAATGATGGAAGTTTTAAAGTAAATGTATGGGATGGTGATGTTTGGCAAAATGTATTGACAGTTTCTGAAGATACGAATGCTAAAAACAGTGGAGAAAATAAAACAAGCATAATAGATGTAACAGATTATATCAACAGTGAATTTAAGGTACAATTTATCTATGATGATGAGAATTCATTGACTTGGGGACTTGGTATTGATAATTATAAATTGACAGGAGTTGTTAGTTCAGGTGTTGATGGTTTAGAAAGTATCGGATTTAGTTATTATCCAAACCCTGTAAATAATCAATTGACATTGCTTTCTAGTAAAGAAATTTCAAATGTAAATATTTATAATATTTTGGGACAGTTGATAGTTACTAATAAACCAGCAGTATTAGAATCTAAATTAGATTTACAACATTTAGCTGTAGGAACTTATATGGTACAGGTTACTGTTGGTGGTAAAAAAGGAATATTCAAAATTATCAAACAATAAGTCTATGGAATCAATTAACGATATTGAATTAATAAAAGAATTTGAATCAATAAAAAAGTTTGAGCCAATTCAAGAGTTTGGACTTAATATAATGGTGTTACTAAAGTATTACCTTTTAGGAAGTTTTATGTTGCTAGGAAGTTTTCTGTTATTGGCTCATACAATATTTACAAGTAAATTAAATGTATTATCATTTTTAGTTGCCATTTTATTTTTTGGTGTTGCAATTTTATATTCTAAGCATAAGATTATTAAAATTTATGAGAACCATTTTGAATTGAAAACAAGATTTTTTTCAACTGTAAAATATATTCAAAATAGTAAGTTTATAGATTATAGAATCGAAGAAAATTATCTTGTTATTTCTTACAAAGATGATGATGAGAGTATTGATGAAGTTGTAATTAATGAAAGTTCAATGCGTAAAGATGATTTTGATGAGTTCCTTATATTTTTACTAACAATTAAAAAAGAAGGAAGTTTTTAAATTATAATTAACCCAAATTATATAAGTGATTGCCCTAATTGAAAGAGATCCTCAGAAATGAGGGTCTTTTTTTTAGGGGTATACTACTTTTGAAAATAATAACGAGAAAACTAAGTGATTGAGTTATAATAAAATATTTCTTAAAAAAAAAGAACTATCCTTGACTAAGAAATTCTATAAATTATTTAGATTAAGGCGTTATAGATCAAACTCACTTGTAAAATGTAACTTAACACTTGGGTATTTGCTTTGTGTCATTTGTATGGTAAAGGCAGAGTCAGCTAAAAACACTAATCTATTTTGCTTGTCTTTTGCTAAATATCGTTGTTTTACACGTCTAAACTCAGCATATTCTTCATTTTTAGGGTCATCAGGAGCTACCCAACATACTTTATGCATGGGTAAGTTTTCATAGCTACATTTTGCCCCATATTCATGTTCTAATCGGTATTGTATTACTTCATATTGTAATGCACCGACTGTACCAATTATTTTTCTTCCGTTTAATTCTAAGGCAAATAACTGTGCTACACCTTCATCCATTAATTGATCTATCCCTTTATATAACTGTTTAGATTTCATAGGGTCAGCATTGTTTATATAACGGAAGTGTTCAGGTGAAAAACTTGGTATTCCTTTAAAGTTTAAAATCTCACCTTCAGTTAATGTATCACCAATTTTAAAGTTTCCTGTATCATGTAAACCTACAATGTCACCTGGAAAAGATTCGTCAACTATTTCCTTTTTTTCAGCAAAAAAAGCATTCGGACTCGAAAATTTCATCTTTTTATTATTGCGAACATGTAAATACGGAGCGTTACGCTTAAATGTACCTGAAACAATCTTTATAAATGCTAATCTATCTCTGTGTTTAGGATCCATATTGGCATGAATTTTAAACACAAAACCTGTTAGTTTTTCTTCTTTAGAATCTACCAAACGTTCTTCAGCCATTTTTGGTTGTGGAGGAGGTGCGATATCTATAAAACAATCTAACAACTCTTTTACACCAAAATTATTTAGGGCAGAGCCAAAAAATACAGGTTGTAAATCACCATTTTGATATTCTTCTTTATTAAATTTAGGATACACTTCAAGTGCCAATTCTAGTTCTTCACGTAGGGTTTCTGCTGCCGTTTCTCCAATAATTTCATCTAATTCAGGATTGGAAATATCATCAAACTCAACACCTTCAGAAATAGCTTGCTTATTATCAGGCGAAAAGAGATTTAGTTTTTTATCCCAAATATTATAAATGCCTTTAAAATCATAGCCCATTCCAATAGGAAAACTTAAGGGAGTAACTCGTAAGCCTAATTTTTGTTCTACTTCATCTAACAAATCAAAAGCATCTTTACCTTCTCTATCTAATTTATTGATAAAAACTATGATAGGTATTTTACGCATTCTACAAACTTCAACAAGCTTCTCGGTTTGCTCTTCTACACCTTTGGCAACATCAATTACAACAATCACGCTATCAACAGCAGTCAGGGTTCTAAATGTATCTTCAGCAAAATCTTTATGCCCAGGCGTATCTAAAATATTAATTTTTTTGTCTTTATAGATAAACGCTAAAACAGATGTAGCTACTGAAATACCACGTTGGCGTTCAATTTCCATAAAATCTGAAGTTGCACCTTTCTTTACCTTATTATTTTTAACAGCTCCAGCTTCTTGGATGGCACCACCAAATAAGAGCAATTTTTCTGTTAAAGTGGTTTTACCAGCATCAGGATGAGAAATAATACCAAAGGTACGTCTGCGTTGTATTTCTTCTAAAAAAGACATGAATTGTAATAAAATTTATGGGTGCAAATATACATTATCCATTGATAACTCAATCATAAAAGAAGTGGCGTAAAATTTTATTTTGTTACAGTAATATAAACTTCTGCTGTTGCTTGCCCCGAATATCCTGTAATAACTTCAACATCCTCATTATATTTATAATTGTATATCCGTAATTAGTCATAACTGGTAATATTAGCAATTACAAGTCTATCAAATATTCTTTCTCCAAAGTATCTTCTATTGAGTTTATATACAAACTCATTTAGATACAATTGTAAATATTTTTTCTTTATTTTATG
>JAJRPL010000209.1 GCA_024280815.1 Bacteroidota bacterium | reverse complement strand
AGTAAATGATTACCCTGGATTTATTGCCAATAGAATTTTAATGCCCATGCTTAATGAAGCCATCTATTCTTTATATGAAGGTGTTGCTGGTGTATATGAAATTGATACGGTTATGAAATTAGGTATGGCTCACCCAATGGGACCATTACAATTAGCTGATTTTATTGGCTTAGACGTTTGCCTTTCAATTTTAAATGTATTGCATGATGGCTTTGGAAATCCGAAATATGCACCTTGTCCGCTATTGGTAAATATGGTTACTGCAGGTAAATTAGGCGTGAAATCTGGAGAAGGTTTTTATGATTATTCAGAAAGTAGAAAAGCTGAAAATATATCGAAACAGTTTAGATAAAGTTTTATAAAGCAACTTTATACTAATTACTGCATCTGATTAGAAAGGATATATATCATGAAAAAATCTATCTTATTAATTTTTATAATTTCAATTTTATTTTCTTGTTCAAAAGATGATGACATCAAATTTGAATCGTCAGCTAAAATTACTGGATATGACATGCGTAAATGTGCTTGCTGTGGCGGATGGCTAATTGAAATTGAAGGAGTTAAAGATATTAAGCACTTTGACAAAGCACCAAAAGGTTTGAAAATTGATTTACAAGATACTAAATTTCCTGTTTTAGTAAATCTAAACTGGACAAAGACTGATACTTTTTGTGGAAATGGTATAATTATAGATAAAATTGAACTGAGATAATAGTTAACGAAAAAACCTCTTATTTAGTTAAATAAGAGGTTCTGTTAACTAAAAATTAATCTTTGTCTTCTTTATCCTTTTTAGACTCAGCGTTCCAAACTTTAATGTTGTCTTTTTCATTTATTCCAGATAAAACCTCAACATTAATTCCGTCTGAAACTCCTAATTCAATTTCCTTTCTATCAAATTAACCTTCTTCTTTTTCAATTTCTACATAAGGTTTTTTTGTCTTTTTATCATATTGCAACAAGGCTTCACGAATAGACAGTACACTGTCACGTTTCTCTATTACAATAGAAGCATTTCCGCTATAATTTGCTCTGACATTACTTTCTTTATCTGTTTCTAAATCGGCTTCAATTTTAAACTGAATAGCTCCATTTTCTTCTAGTCCTTTTGGTGCAATAAAATTCAATTTTGCTAAAAAATTCTCACCTTCTATAGCACCAACAGTAATATCTAATTCCATTCCTAATTTTAGTTTTCCAACCTCTGCTTCATCAACTTGACCTTCAAAAATCATTTTTGTCATATCTGCAATAATAGCAATGGTAGTACCTGCACCAAAATTACTACTTTCAATTACTTGATCTCCTTCTTCAACAGGTATTTCAAGTATTGTTCCTGAAACTGTAGCTCTAATATTTGTATTTGCTCCGCCACCACCTACAGACCCTCTTTTAATAATCTGGAAATCATTTTGAGCATTTCTTAGGTCTTGCTTGGCTTGATTGTGAGTCAATTCAATCGCTTCAAATTCTGAGCGAGAAATCACGCCTTTATCATACAGTGCTTTATTTCTATTAAATGAAACCTCTGCATTTGTCAATTGTATATTTGCACTACTTACTCTACCTCTAGAATTATTTAAGGATTGTTCATTAGGCACTACTCGAATTTGTGCAATTAAATCTCCTTTTTTAACAATAGCACCTTCTTTTAAATGTATTTTACTAATAATACCTGAGATTTGAGGTTTTATTTCTACTTCTTCTTCAGGTATAATTTTACCCGTTGCCACAACTTTATTGACAATATTATTCTTAATCAGTTGCTCTGTCTTAAAAGTCTTTTTCTCTTTTTTATTTGAGCTATACGTTTTACTTATTGCAAATAATACTGCAATTGCTAAAACTCCTAAACCTACATATATTAATGTTTTCTTCATGGGTAAATATTTATTCTCGTTGATTATTTTATTATTCTTCTCTTAATGCTTCTATGGGTTTCATTTTTACAGCTTTTCTTGCTGGTATCAATCCTACTAACAAACTTAAAAACAACATTAATAAAAATGACACTATCAATTGCGTAAAACTTACAGATGGGTTTATAAATGGAAAATCTTCACCTGATCCATACTTTGCATCTAAATAACTTAAACCAGCAACAGAAATTACAAAACCTATCAAACCTGAAAACACGGTCAATACAATGGCTTCTAATATAATTTGCCTCTTTATCATTTTTGGAGTTGCTCCTAAAGCTCTTCTAATTCCTATTTCTTTAGTACGTTCTTTTACAGTAATTAACAGAATATTACTAATTGCTATAACCCCAGCCAACAAGGTAAATATCCCAATAAAAAAGGAAAACCCTTGCAATACCATCGTAAAGGCATTTATACCTGAAAATATTTGTGATAAATTAAATGAACCTATTGCTCTTGCATCTTTTGGATGTATATCGTGCTTTAATTTTAATAATTTTTTAATTTTAGTGAGTACTATTCCTGCATCATATTTTGATTTAACCGTTATAGCCATCCAGCCAATACGATTACCACTATTAAATGCTTTTTGATAGGTTGTAAACGGAATATGCACTGTGTTTTGGCCATCAAAACTTATATTTTTATTCTTTCTATATACGCCAACAACCTGAAAATATACACCGTTAATTTCAATATATGTTCCTATTACATTTTCTTCTTTTTTATACAATAATTTATAGACATCATCTCCAATAACACATATTTTTCTGCTGTTTTCAATATCATCTTGATTTAAAAAGCGTCCTTCTATTAAATTCTTTTTTGCAAAATCATCAAGCGATGGAAAATCTCCATAAACACTTGAACCGCTAGACTGTCCATTTCTATTTACGGTAACGCTACCTCTATGTTCACCTAATTGAATTCTTGGCGAAATCTCTTCTATTTCCTTAATATTTTCTTTTAATAGTATTATATCATCAAAAGTATATTTTACACGTCTACCTCTTTCAAAACCTTTATAAGGTTTGCCTGTACTTTGCCCCCAAACAAAAATACTATTTGTAGCAGTACCTTTGAATAGCTTATCAAAACCGTTTTTCATTCCGTTTGTAGTACCCAACAACATAATCAAAATAATAACCGCAAACAAAACCCCAAGTGTGGTTAAAATGGTTCTTGTAATGTTTTTAGTTAGTGTACTAAAAACTTCTCTCCATAAATCTCTATCAAATAATTTCATTTTAATCTGAATTTAAGGCTACTATGGGTCTAACTTTAGCTGCTTTTATTGCAGGTATTAACCCTGCAATTACTCCAGCTACTACTAATATTATGGTTGCTATTATTATGGTTGATAATTCTACTGACGGATTCGCAAAAGCATCTGATTTTATATTTGGACCTACCAAGCCTATCAAACCCATGGCAAAAAGCATCCCTCCAAAACCTGAAATGGTTGTAATAAAAACAGATTCTAAAATTACTAAATTAATTATTTGAGAAGGTCTTGCCCCTAGTGCTTTTCTAATTCCTATTTCTTTTGTACGTTCTTTAATGATAAATACTAAAATATTACCAATACCAATAATACCTGCTAATAAAATTAACAACCCTACACCAACACTAATATAATTTAGCATGTTAGTAAAATTTGTTACGTCAGAAAAACCTTCAGCATTATTATTTAAATAAATTGCACCTTGATCATCAGGGTGAATTCTATGTCTTCTTTTTAAAACAATCTCTAAGGTTTCAGAAAAACTTATGGCTTCAGCAAAATTGTATTTCGGATTGTAAGTCAATAATATTTGACTTATATCATCAGTATTACTATACAATCGTTGCATTGTTGTTACAGGAATATATAAATACCGTTCCTCTCTATCATTACCTTCATCAGTAAAAACACCTATAATTCTAAATGTTGAATTGTTTACAATTAACGTTTTACCTAAAGGGTCTTCATCTTCAAAAAGATCTTCCTCTATTTTCCGGCCAATAACTACTACTTTTAATTTATTATTGATATCATTATCATTTAAAAAACGACCAGATTGAATCAATGTCTTTTCAATATATTGATGTGATGGTGAAACGGCTCTAACCTGATAACTTCCGGTTTCCTTTTTATATTTAGCAGTAACTCCTTTACGAAAACGAGGTGTTATATACTCAACCTCATCTTTAAAATTACCTTTAATATATTCTATGTCTTTATTGGTAAATTGAATTGCTCTATTTGCTTCAAAACCATCATAAGCCATTGTAGTAACTGAAGGCCAAATAGAAATTGAATTTGTAGCATCATCATTGAATTGAGATGTAAATCCGTTTTTCATACCATTCACAGAAGCCAATAGCAATACTAAAATAAATATACCCCAAGCCACAGAAAAACCAGTTAAAAATGTTCTTAACTTATTTTTTTTAATGCTGTGGAATATTTCTGCCCAGATATCTCTATCAAACATAATTAAACACTTACTTTTTTATTGGTTAATTCATCACTTATAATTACACCATCTTTAAGACGTACTATTCTATCTGTTTCTTCTGCAATTTCTTCTTCGTGCGTAATCACAAATACGGTCATTCCTTCACGATTAATTTCTTTTAACATTTCCATTACTGAATTTGAAGTCGTAGAATCTAAAGCTCCTGTTGGTTCATCTGCTAAGACAACTTTTGGTTGAGTTACTAAAGCTCTAGCAATTGCTACACGTTGTTTTTGACCTCCAGAAAGTTCGTTAGGTAAATGGCTAGCCCATTTTTTGAGGCCTACTTTCTCTAAATACTCTAAAGCAATTTTTTGACGTTCTTTTCTTCCAACACCTTTATAATACAAAGGTAAAGCTACATTTTCTAAAGCTGTTTTATAACTAATTAAATTGAACGATTGAAATACAAAGCCCAAGAATTTATTCCGTAAAACGGCAGCTTTCTTTTCATCAAGATCTTCAATGAGTTGTCCGTTTAAATAATAATTTCCTTCATCATGAATATCTAATAAGCCCACAATATTCAATAAGGTAGATTTACCTGAACCTGAAGAACCCATAATTGAGACAAACTCCCCTTCCTTTATGTGTAAATTTAATCCTTTAAGTACATGGAGTGACTCTTTACCCATTGGGTATGATTTATGTAGGTTTTCAATTTTAATCATTAGGTTAATTTTAATACGAATTTAGGGTTTGAATTCTTTACTAACTACTAATCTTATGTTAAATGACAAATCAAATATCATTTTGTAAATTGCAGCGTGATAAATCTAGAAAACAAATCAATTATTCTATTTGATGGCGTCTGCAATTTATGTAATAATGCTGTTCAATTTATCATAAAAAGAGATGAAAAACATCATTTTCTTTTTACTTCTTTACAATCTGACGCTGCACAAGAACTTTTGTTACACTTTAAACTAAAAAATGCTGATTTTGATTCGATACTTTTAATTCAAAACAATAAAGTTTATCAAAAATCTACTGCTATACTGCATATTTCTAGATACTTACCTGGCTTATGGAAGTTAAACTTTGGTTTTATTATTATCCCGAAATTTATACGCGATTTTGTATATACTGTTATTGCCAACAATAGATACAAATGGTTTGGAAAAAAAGATTCATGTATGATTCCTACCCAAGAGTTAAAAGCTAGGTTTTTAGATTGACATAAAATTTAATAACAATACCTTATGGAAGCAAAAACTTTACTAATATCACTTTTTATATTGACTTCTCATTACTGTTTATCACAAAATTTTAATGAAAAAGAAAATAAAAAATTTCATTCTTTAAAAATAGATTTAAATAAAATAGATTTGAACAATCAAGAAAACATCAGCAATTTAAATTTGATTCTAAGAAAAGATAAATTTAGACGTATTAATAAGACTTTAGGCATTACTCTTGCTATACACAGCTTAGTTAGTACTGTATTGGGAATTGCACTAGTTAGTGATCGCAAGGGTGACCCTGAAGGTATGGCTAGCGGTATTGGCTCAGTAATGTTAGTTGGGAGTGCAATAAGTGGGGGGTTTTCAATACCTCTTCTTATAGTATCAAGCAAAAGAAAAAAAGAACGAGATGAATTACTCAAACTATTTTAATCTTTAACCAACAACTTCAACCCAAGGGTGCGTGGTATGAATTTTATTTTTTATATTGATATAAACCTAATGGTATTAACCCTTAATACGATAACAAAATAGTTTCAAACATTATTTTTTTATAAAAAACATATAAAAAATGAAAACAGCTACTGTAAGCCAACTTAAGCACGAATTAAAACACCAATCTCAAGAAGAGTTATTAGCGTTATGTTTACACTTATCAAAATTTAAAAAAGAGAATAAAGAGTTATTAACTTACCTACTATTTGAAGCTTCTGATGAAGATTCATTTATACAAGGTGTAAAGGAAGAAGTCTCTGAACTCTTTAGCCAAATTAATACCGCTAGCTATTTCTATATCAAAAAAAGTGTTCGTAAAATATTACGGATTATTAAAAAATATATTCGGTATTCCAAGAAGAAAGAAACCGAAGTAGAATTATTACTATATTTCTGTGCTGAATTAAAAGAAATGAATCCTCCCTTTTATAGGAATACAAGTCTTCAAAACATCTATGACCGACAAATTCTATTGACAAAAAAAGCAATTGCTACATTACATGAAGATTTACAATACGATTATAATTTAGAATTAGATGAATTGTAAATTTTATAAAATGAGTAATTCTATTTACAGAAGAACAAAACCTTAAACTCGAACAATGAAAAAATACCTAACCATTACTCTAATTACATTATTAAGCTATACTAGCTACGCACAAATAAACTACGAAAAAGGCTATTTTATAGATAATGATGGTAACCGAACCGAATGTTTGATAAAGAATATAGACTGGGGAAACAATCCTATTGAATTTAATTACAAATTAACAGAAAATGACAAGCAAAAAAAAGTAACTATTGAATTAGCTAAGGAGTTTGGTATTTACAATATATCAAAATACCAAAGACATACAGTTAATATAGACAAGTCTAGTAATAATGTTCAAACATTAAGTAAAATAAGAAAACCAATTTTTAAAGAAGAAGTGCTTTTTTTAAAAGTACTAGTTGAAGGAAAAGCTTCTTTATACTTTTATGAATATCAAGATATAAAAAGGTTTTTTTATGATAAAAATGACTTTAATATTCAACAACTTATTTACAAAGAATATTTAATTTCTGACGATGTTCGTATTCGAGAAAATAATAGATATAAACAACAATTATTAAATCATTTAAATTGTAAAAATATTAAAAAGGAAGCTATAAAAAATATAGAATATAAAAAAACAGATTTGGTGAATTACTTTATTAAGTACAATAAATGTAATAATTCTGAATCTACCATTCATATAAACAAACAAAAAAGAGACTTAATTAATTTAAGTATTAGACCTGGTGTAAATTATTCATCTCTTTTAATTTATAGATATAATCCCCAACCTAAAATTGAATTGCCTTTTGAAAATAATTTTGGAAGTAGAGTTGGTCTTGAAATAGAGTATATTATCCCTTTTAAAAAAAACAAATGGGCTCTTTTGATTGAGCCTACCTATCAATATTACAAAGATGAAACTGAATGGGTTAGATATATTGGCACTCAGGGATATAATATAAAAGAAACTGTTAATGTAGATTACAAATCAATTGAAGTTCATATAGGATTAAGACACTATTTCATTTTAAATGACGCTTCAAAATTTTTTGTTAATGCTATTACTGTTGTAGATATTGATTTAAAAAATAAAATAGACTTTAATAATACTCCTATTAATTTTTCAGAAAAAGACTCTAACGCAAAGGGAGTCAATTTTGCATTTGGTTTAGGATATAAATATAATGATAATATTAGTTTAGAAATTAGATTACAATCTAATCGAGGTATTATACTAAGCTCTAATAGTTGGAGTTCAAGATATAAAACTTCATCACTAATTTTGGGTTACACATTATTTTAAATGAAAACAACCACCAAATACAAGTCTTCAAAACATTTATGACCGACAAATTCTATTAACAAAAAAGTAATTGCTACATTACATGAAGATTTACAATACGATTATAATTTAGAATTAGATGAATTGTAAATTGTATACTTTTACAAAGTAGTTAGACACAATTTCCCTGCGAAATAGAAATTTAACCTAAATCTTTTACTAACGATTAAAAAGGAAAATAAAAATTAGAATAAATCACGGAAACAATGAAATTTTACTATACAAATTATGGAAAAGATGAAGGAATTAACTCTGATAGTCCTATTGAAGTTAATGTAGAATACGCAATAAACACCTTTTTAGAATTATTAGATGAAAGCGAAAATTTTTTAGGTTTTATAGATGATAATGATAATTGTATTCAGTTCGTAAATGAGAAAAATAAATGGTTATTAGATATTCCTAAACCCCCTGACTTTGAAAATCTACAAGCATATATAAATGATAAAGAGTGTATCTCTTTAATTGAAGATATTATTACTAAAAATAAAATAAGTCTAAATATAAAATTATATAAAGTAAAAATTATGGATGAAACATTAGAAGATGTTCTAATAAAGGAACAAAATAATTAAATGTACCTAAAAAAGTATATAAAACATAGCTAATAAGTACTAAACTCAAAGGTTTGTGCTTATTTACGAAGTTCCGCTAAATTTTTAATTTGGCTTTTAAATATAAAAATTAGGCTCTGTGTTAAACTCAAAATTTATCGTATTTTTATACGCTAGGTTTCATATACAGACCGTTATTTTTTTACACTTAATGAATAATTCTATTTACAATTGGTTCTTAAAACCATATCCTTTTATCGATTCTACTTCTAACAAAATAGCACTAAGTGTAGGGTTAGGCTTTGTTGTATTTATATTTTTATTTATCTTTCAACCTTT
>JAJRPL010000208.1 GCA_024280815.1 Bacteroidota bacterium | reverse complement strand
TAAGTCTTTTAAGAAATACTTCTGGTGAAATGAATAATTTTATGGGCAATGTTAGAGATATAAGATACATTCAATTGAGCCCAAAGACAACTTCTGAAAGTAATTTAATTAGCAAACAGATAGGTAACCTTACCACTAATAATTTTGTTGAGGTTTTTAGAAAAAATGAAGATGCTAAAAGAACCTTAATTAGTTTAAGAGAACGAAAAGATGTTGTGAAAGAAATTGTCATTTATAAAACAGGAAAAAAGAATAATTCTGTATTTTATATGAATGGAAATTTCAACCCAGAACGTGTACGGAAATATGTTAAAGAAGGTAAGTTTGAAAACCTTTCAAATTCTGTATTTAAAGTAATGGATTTTATTCCTTCTAATTCAAAAAAAGAAGCTTCTGGAAAAAACTAATGAAACGGCTAAAATATTTATTGGTTTAATATTACCCAATTTACTGAAAAACTCATAAAAATGCAAGAGAAAAGTGTTTCAGAGGCTATAAATTACAGACGTTCAGTAAGAATTTTTGACGAAAACAAGCTTCTTGATACAGAAAAAGTTAAACAATGTATTCAACAAGCTGTATTAGCACCCAATAGTAGTAATTTGCAGCTTTGGGAATTTTATCATATTACTTCTACTGCTATTAAAAACAAAATGATTCCACTTTGTTTCAATCAAAATGCTGCTAAAACTGCACAACAATTACTCGTTGTAGTTGTTCGAAAAGACCTTTGGAAAAAACGGGTGAAAGCCAATTTAAATCATATTGACACTTTGTTTTCTCCCAAACCTAAATCAGAACATAGTAGTAGAGAAAAAGTAATTCGCAACTATTACGAAAAGTTAATCCCCTTTACTTATACCGATTTTATAGGCATTTTAGGATGGGTGAAGTATTTTACCTTTACAATTGTAGGTTTATTTAGACCCATGTACAGAGAAGTACGTGCTAAAGACATACGTGTAGTTGCTCATAAAAGTGCTGGTTTGGCTGCACAAAATTTTATGCTTAGTATGGCTGCTATCAACTATGATACATGCCCCATGGAAGGTACAGATACGTTAAGAATCAAACGTTTATTGAACTTGCCTTTTGGTACTGAAATTAATATGGTAATTGGTTGTGGTATAAGAAAACCTGAAGGTGTATATGGAGACCGTTTTCGAATTCCTTTTTCAGAAGTTTATAAAGAATTTTAATTTTAGAAACTATATTGTATCAACAGAAATTTTAGACAAAGGTGTTTTGGTAGTTGGTATTTATCTTCAGATTTGTTTAAGTAATTCTATTTACGTTTAAAAAATAAATCTGGACCATCTACATAAGATTGCCCTAATTTCATTTCTCCATCTGTTAGATTGTATGTCCATTTAGTATTGTTAATTTTCACTAACAAAATTCTAGGGTCATTCGTCCCGCCTAAATAATCATTCCCAAAAAAATAATCGTATTCTCCGTCTGGATATTCTAAATTTCCCCCTCCAGAAACAACTAATTTACCATTAGATTTAAAATTATAAATTATGTTTTTATTTGAGTAATATATTGTGTTAGGATTCTGACTAAAATTAACAATTTCAGCTTTCATTAATTTCCATTCACCAATAATTTGGCTGTCTATTGTTGAATCGTCATCATTTGTACAACTTGTCAATGTAAAAATTGCCAATAGTAAAATCATTACTTCTCTCATAACCTAATCTATTTGTTTTATTTATAGATGTAATTCTTAATAAATGGTTGCTTAAAAAATAATTGTTTAACTCTCAGGTACAAACACCAATTTGTTTTTTTGCTTTTGAATAACTTCTTTATTCAATAACATGGGTACAAACTCTCCTTTATTGTATTTTTCGGCTTGGTCATTATAGTGTTTACTTTGTGGATTACCAGATTGGCCGGTTGGTAAAATACTCATACCATTTTCTACATCATAAAAATCAATCACCCTACGTGTTGAAGGCCCAGAGGTCACTTTATAATAACCTGTACTGTCTAATTTAAACCCTAAATTGTTTATCACTTCTGACCCTCCATTAATTTCAAAAGGGCCAACATTAAAATATTCTCTTAGAGCCGATACTTTTCCCATTGGATGATTATGTTCTATACTATGCACCTTACTCCACAACCAACTATCAACTGAATTACCTAATTGATGTTCTAAAAAGGAAACTGTATTCTTTAAAGATTTTGTAATAATATCTTGTTTAGATTCTACCTTGTCTTTTGTGGTAATGTCATTCCACCAAACAGAAGTATCTCTAGCCATTTGCACAGCTAGTACCTTCTTTTGTAAACTTGTATTGATAAAAGTTTTAAAGGTTGCTCCCATTTCATCCTTAAAAGTGTGATTTAGAAACTCATAGATAAAACGATTATAAATGGTTGGAGCAATACTTTTTAAAGTATAACTACCATCCCATTTTTCAAGAATTGAAATGGCTTCTTTTTCTTTATCAGAAAAATCATTAATAGTGATACTTTTAAGTGCATCTTTGATTACAATTGGTGTTATTGGGCTGGTAACATCATTTATCATAGTCATTACATCTTCTTTAGTAAAATTATTTTTGGGTTCTAATAAGTTTACAATGCGTTTGGCTCTATCCTCAGGTAAATAATACCCAGGGTATAGCATTCCTGCAATAGAATCTGGCTGATTATTAGCAGAATACACATAATGGCTTTTCGGATTTATAGCTTGCGGATTTTCTTCAAAATCTAAATATACCTTTTCATCATCAGTACTATTTCCGTTAAGGTAGATTTTAGAATTGACCTTGTTTTTAAACTTATACAGCTTTGCAGCTCCAAACCAAGCAATATTATCTTCAGCATCGCCATACATGATATTTAAACCTGGAGCATGAAGCATTGCTGCACCTTGTTTAAATTCAGTTAATGAATTTGCATGTGATAATTTATACGCAACTTCTAACATTTTATTAGGAAACTTCGTGTAAATCCAATCCATTGCTATTGGGCGTTCATCTGTGATTTGCTCAAT
>JAJRPL010000207.1 GCA_024280815.1 Bacteroidota bacterium | reverse complement strand
GCAAATTTTGGTAGCTTCAGGTGTGCCAATTTCTGGTAAAAATTACACACCTAAAATGCACTCTATTGAATGTAGAATAAATGCAGAAGATCCGTTTAATAATTTTAGACCATCGCCTGGTAAAATTACGACATTACATTCACCTGGAGGTCATGGAGTGCGTTTGGATACACATGTGTATGCAGATTACACCATACCTCCAAATTATGACTCAATGATTGCCAAATTAATAACTACAGCCCAAACAAGAGAAGAAGCTATTAATAAAATGAAAAGAGCTTTAGATGAATTTGTGATTGAAGGTGTAAAGACGACCATACCTTTTCATAGACAATTAATGGATCATCCTGATTATTTGGCAGGTAATTATACTACAAAATTTATGGAAGATTTTGAAATGAAAGAAGAATAGTCTAATTTATAACATGAATTCAAACTCAGGTTTATAGATTGTACTAAAAAATAAAGGGTATAGTTTTCTATATCCTTTTTTTAGTTATTTTTGGTTACAGTTTTAAAGTGTATGAAGAAAAAAGACTTACATATTGACGGTATAGATAAAATTATCCTTAAAAATTTAATGAATGATGCTAGAGCTCCTATTTTAAGGATAGCTAGAGAAGTTGGTATTTCAGGAGCAGCCATCCATCAAAGATTAAGAAAATTAGAAAAATCAGGATTACTTGCTGGTTCAAAATTTGTGATTAATCCAAAAATTTTGGGTTATAAAACCTTAGCTTTTGTAGGTATTTTTTTAGATACGTCAAGTACTTATAAAGACGCTCTAAAACGATTAAAAGAAATAGATGAGGTAATTGAAAGTCACTACACTACAGGTAATTATGCTATCTTTGTAAAACTATTATGTAGAGATAATGAGCATTTAATGCAAGTGTTAAACAAACAAATTCAAGGTATTAAAGGGGTTTCAAGAACAGAAACGTTTATTTCGTTAGATCAACAAATTGACCGACAAATTAAAATTTAGTATGCAGTAGCAGTTTTCAGTAAGTGGTTAATAAAAAGCAGAACTCTTTAATGATTTTTTATTTTTTAAATTTATTTTACTGAACATTTACCCGTCCGTAGCTTTAGCGAAGGCGGGCTGAACCCTAGTCTCTACTTAAGATACGTAATCCCCAATACAATAGCATTGCTAAAGATCCAATTGCAGCTACTAAATATGTTCTTGCAGCCCACTTTAGAGCATCTTCAGAACCTTTAAATTCTTCTTGAGTTACAATGTTTTTGTTTTTTAGCCAAGCTAAAGCTCTGTTGCTTGCATCATATTCAACAGGTAAGGTGATAAAACTGAATAATGTACCCATTGCCATAAAACCCAAACCAGCTACAGCAATCATAAATCCTATTCCTGTACTACCAGAAGCTGCACCTAGCATAATACCTCCAATAACTAACCATTGTGAATATTTAGAAGTAATACTAACCGCAGGTACTAATTTTGACCTTAAACCGAGCCATTGATAAGCTTTGGCATGTTGTACAGCATGACCAACTTCATGAGCAGAAACAGCAGCTGCTGCAGCATTACGCTGATTGTATACACCTTCACTTAGATTTACAGTTTTATTTGTTGGGTTGTAATGGTCGGTCAACATACCTGGTGTAGAAAGAACTTCAACATCAGTGATGCCATGATCTGCTAACATTTGTGTAGCAATTTCAGCTCCACTCATACCATTGCTTAGTTGTACATTAGAGTAGTGTTTAAATTTACTTTTCAATTTGTTACTTACCAACCAACTTACTAGTGAAATAGCTCCAATTAATATATAAAATCCAATCATAATTTTTATTTTTTTAAGGTTACTATAATATTATGGTAAATTTACAGCATAAATTATTCCAAACAGAATTTTTAAGACAAAATGACAAAAAAAACTGAAATACTATTGATTTATACTGGTGGCACTATAGGTATGGTAAAAGATTATAAGTCAAATGCATTAAAAACATTTAATTTTAATCATCTTTATAAGAATATACCTGAATTAAAACAATTAGATTGTACTATTGAGACCGTTTCGTTTGACGAACCTATTGATTCGTCTAATATGAATGTGAAATATTGGATTGACATTCTTGAAATTATTGAAAAATATTATAACCTAAAAGATGGTTTTGTAGTTTTGACTGGTTCAGACACCATGGCATATACTTCATCTGCAATAAGTTTTATGATTGAAAATTTGACAAAACCTGTAATTTTTACAGGATCTCAATTGCCAATAGGAGATTTACGGACAGATGCTAAAGAAAATTTAATTACTGCGATACAAATTGCATCGGCAAGAAAAAATAATGATGAAGCTATTGTTACAGAAGTTGGTTTGTATTTTGAATATAAACTGTACAGAGCAAATAGAACTACTAAAATCAATGCAGAACAATTTGAAGCGTTTACATCTGCAAATTATCCAGCAATAGCTGAAAGTGGCGTGCATTTAAAGTTTAACACTTCATTTTTATTAAAATCAGATATAAATAAAAAGACGTTATTTAGAAAAAAACTGAATGAAAATATTGTCATCTTAAAGTTGTTTCCGAGTATTACCAAACAAGTTGTTCAAGGTATATTAGAGATTCCTAATTTGAAAGGTGTTATTTTAGAAACCTATGGCTCGGGTAATGCACCAACTGAAGAATGGTTTATTAGATTGTTGCAAGAAGCAATACATAAAAAGATTTATATAGTTGATGTTACACAATGTGTTGGCGGTAGTGTAATATTGGGGCAATATGAAACAAGTCTTCAATTGCAAAAAATAGGTTTGATTAATGGAAAAAATATAACTACCGAATCTGCCATAGCAAAAATGATGTATCTTTTAGGCGAGAATATTGATAAAACAGACTTTAAAAAACATTTTGAAAGCCCTTTAAGAGGAGAAATGAATTAAATTTTTGTCAATAAATTTCATAAACTTAATTTTTTTTGTTTTATTTGACATCCACTTATTATTGAGGAGAGGTGGCCGAGTGGCTTAAGGCGTATGCTTGGAAAGCATATTTATGAGAAATTGTAACAGGGGTTCGAATCCCTTTCTCTCCGCAAGAAAGTTGTATATAATAAAAAAAATTATATCTTTATCCCGTTAACTAAATTAATAATTAAGAACAAAACAATGAAAAAACTACTTACTATCCTCACAATCACAGGATTATTATTTCTAGGAACAGTACAAAACAGTTATGCTGTCATTACTTCAACGCTTCAAGATGCAGAACAAGTTGCAACTGAAACAGTAGATACGAGAACATTTCATCAAATATTAAAACAATATTTTATTGATGGAACGCCGATATTTATGGGCTTTGTATTGATAACATTAATTTTAGGATTGGCAATTGCTATCGAAAGAATCATTTATTTAAATATGGCGACTACCAATACTGATAAATTAATGGCAAGTATTGAAGATGCATTATCTAACGGTGGTGTTGAAGCAGCAAAAGAAGTTGCTAGAAATACTAAAGGACCTGTTGCATCAATATTTTATCAAGGTTTAGATAGAATGGATGAAGGTGTTGAACAAGCTGCAAAATCAATTGTAAGCTATGGCGGAGTGCAAATGGGATTACTAGAGAAAAATGTTTCTTGGTTATCTTTATTTATTGCTTTAGCACCAATGCTTGGGTTTATGGGTACTGTAATTGGTATGATTGGAGCCTTTGAAGCTATTGCAAATGCAGGTGACATATCTCCAGCAGTTGTTGCAGTTGGTATTAAAGTGGCATTATTAACTACAGTATTTGGTTTGGTAGTAGCAATTATTCTTCAAATTTTTTATAATTATATCATCTCAAAAATTGATAGTATTGTAAATAACATGGAAAATTCTTCGATATCTTTAGTGGATATGCTAATCAGATATAAAAAATAAGATAGTTATGGATAATAGTAAAGCAAAAATATTAACTATAATTACAGCTGTAATTGGTGTAATAGGAGCAATTCTATTTATACGAGTTCTTATGGCGGGTGATGATAGTGAGGCTATGGACAGTGCTGTAAATGTAATTGTTCATTATTCTAAAATATTGTTAATTGTTACTGCTTTAATTGCAGTGGGGTTATCATTATTTAGTATGTTGAAAAATCCTAAAGCATTAAAAAAAGCTTTAATTGGTATAGTTGCATTAGCAATACTTTTCGGAATATCTTATGCTTTGGCTTCAGACGCTGCAGTAACCAATCAATTTGGTGATATTGTAAAGAATGGTGAAGCCGGTTCTACTTCTAAAATGATTAGTACTTTAATTACTTTTACAGGAATTTTAGGAGCATTAGCTATTGGGACAATCGGGTTTGGTTTTGTTAAATCATTAATTAAATAATAAATTATGGCAAGAAGAAGTACACCTGAAATTAATGCTGGTTCTATGGCAGATATTGCGTTCTTGCTATTGATATTCTTTTTAGTAACTACTACGATGGATGTCGATACAGGTATTTCACGTAAATTACCTGAAAAGCAAGATCCTAACATTGTTCCTCCAGTATTAAAGGAAAAAAATGTATTTGAAGTAAATGTTAATCGAAATGATGAGATATTGGTTGAAGGCGATACTTATATGAAGGTTGATGAGCTTAGAGCTGCTGCAATAAAATTTATTGACAACGGTGGTGGTACGGCTGAAAGTCTTCAAAAAGATAACTTGTCACCTTGTACTTGGTGTGGTGGAGATAAAGATCCTACTTCATCAGATCATCCTAAAAAGGCAATTATTTCTTTACAAAGTGATAGAGGTACTTCATACGCTATGTATATTTCTGTTCAGAATGAACTTGTAGGAGCTTATACTGATTTAAGAAATATATATGCCAATAAGAAGTTTGGTAAAGACTTTAAGGATATTTCAAATGCTGATCAAAAAAAGATAAAAAATGATATTTATCCTCAAATTATTTCTGAGGCTGAACCAACTAAATAACACAAGATATGTCTAAATTTCAAAAGAAGAAAAAAGAAATGCCTGCTGTAAATACAGCTTCTTTACCAGATATTGTATTTATGTTATTGTTCTTTTTTATGGTAACAACGGTAATGCGTGAAACAGATTTAAAAATCAAGAAACCAAAATTACCTAAAGCAGATCAAGTAAAAAAATTAGAAAAGAAAAGTTTAGTAAACTATATCTATGTTGGAAAATCGAAAGATGATACACCTGGAGATAAGATTCAACTAAACGATAGAATTTCTAAAGTTAGTGATATTCCTAGCTTTATTTTTAACGCTAGAAGAAAACATTCTGAAGAAGATGTGAAAAAATTAACAACTTCGATTAAAGCTGATATGAAAGTTAATGTTGGTACTATTTCTGACATCAAACAACAATTAAGAAATGTAAATGCACTAAAGATTAATTATTCAACATTAAAAGGAAATGCATTTGATAATGTAAAATAGTGATTTTATATTTTAATTATTAACAAAAGGCAATCTTTTAAAGATTGTCTTTTGTTTTATAGACGCTTTCTATATGATAAAACAACTATTATTTTTATTTTTAATTAGTACAACACTTTATTCTCAAAGTAAAGATACTATTACTGATTCTAAGTATTTAGAAGATCAACTTTATATAGGTCTTTCGTACATAACCATGACTAAATTACCTGATAATGTATCAAAAAATGGTTTCTCTAATAGTCTAATTTTTGGTTTTATTAAAGATATACCTTTAAACCATCAAGGTACTTTTGCTTTTGGTCTTGGGTTGGGATACGGCCGTAATACATATTTTCAAGAGATTAAAATAACAGAATCAAATAGTAATACATTTTTTGAAAATATTCATGGTGACAATTTTAAAAACAATAAATTTTCTACGCATTCTATTGAAATACCAATCGAGTTACGATGGCGAACT
>JAJRPL010000206.1 GCA_024280815.1 Bacteroidota bacterium | reverse complement strand
AGGACTTATGATGTATTTATTTTGAAGTTGAAAGGTAATATCACTTGGTTTTTTCTCTTCAGATTCAAAGAAACTTCCTGTTACCTCTTCACTTTCAAATTCTATGGAAGCAATGCCTTTTTGAGAATCATCATTATTTAAGCCCACGTACATCGCTTCCCAAGTGTCGCTACTTTTAGGTTTGTATGATTGTTGCTTAAATAAAGTGTTTGTACTTCCCGACTTAGGTTCAGCATTAAAAGGATTAAAATTTCGATCTACTTCTATCGTTGGTGCTTTTGGGTTTTTTCCGTTAAATCCGTAGGGCGTTTCCATAGTAGGATTTTTTTCAAAATCTAGAATTGGCGCAATATTAAACTGTCCCAAACTGTGTTTTGTCGTGGATCGAAGCATCGCATAAATGGAATGCTCATCGTCAAATTTAATTTCAGTTTTGGTTGGATGAATATTAATATCAATAGATTCTGGCGCGACTTCTAAAAACAAAAAATAACCTGGATTGGCACCATTTTTAAGCAAACCTTCAAAAGCAGATTGAATCGCGTGATTCAAATACGAACTTTTAATAAACCTGTTGTTTACAAAAAAGAACTGCTCTCCCCTGCTTTTTTTAGCAAATTGAGGTTTTATTATAAAACCTTCCACTTTTACAATATCGGTTTCTTCGGAAACAGGCACCAATTTTTCGTTGGTTTTAGAACCAAAAATATTTACAATCCGTTGTCGGATATTTGAAGCTGGTAAATTAAAAACCGAGCTTCCGTTGTTTAAAAATATAAAATCTACTTGTGGATGCGCCATGGCAACTCGATGAAACTCATCAATAATATGTCTTGTTTCTACCGTATTACTTTTTAAAAAATTTCGTCTTGCAGGAATATTATAAAATAAATTTTTAACTGAAATGGTCGTCCCTTTTGGAACCACAGCAGCTTCTTGTGAAATTACTTCGCTACCTTCTATGGTAATATGAGTTCCAATTTCTTGATCTTCTGGTTTTGTTTTTAACTCCACATGAGCAATGGCAGCAATCGAAGCCAAAGCCTCACTACGAAAGCCTTTGGTATTAATTTTAAATAAATCTTCCGCCGATTTAATCTTAGAAGTTGCATGCCTTTCAAAACAAAAACGAGCATCGGTGGTACTCATTCCATTTCCATTATCAATTACTTGAACGAGTGTTTTTCCCGCGTCTTTAATCACTAATTTTATGGAAGTTGCTTTGGCGTCGATTGCATTTTCAAGCAATTCTTTTACAACAGAAGCAGGGCGTTGCACTACTTCTCCAGCTGCAATCTGATTGGCAACATGGTCTGGTAATAATTGTATAATGTCTGCCATCTAGTAATTCAAAAATATAGATAAATCGAAATCGATAATGTATAAAAATATAAAAATTAAAATGGAAACAATTAACAACACAATTTTATTAGATTTTTTATCTGAAGTGTTCTTCAATTCGCTAAAAGCAGCAGTAAACTTACCTTTTAACCCTTTGTTATCACCTATGGTTGTTCTAAACTGATCAAACTTATGTTCTATTTGAAATGGGTTTCCTTTTCCATCATTGTTATAATGACGGGGTTCGTAACCAAATTTTTTATTCTTTCGTAGTTTTAACATTCCCATAAATCAAATGTAATTAAAAAAGTAATGTATTCTTAATAATTTAACAGCGTACTATTAACAAAAAACATACCAAATAAAGATTGGCAGTAGGATTACTTTTCTAAAGATTTTAGCACCATTCTTAATTCGGAATAAGAATGCTTTTCTTTTAATTGAGTTCTTAAATCTGTAAGTCCTTCAAATTTTAAATCTTTAATATCTTTTTCGATTTCAAGAAATTTTTCTTTCGGAATTAAATCATAAACATCTATTTCGCCTGTTGGAATAAACGAAGCCAAATGACCTTCAATTGTACTAGTAACAAACGCACGCTGCGTAGCAATTTCTGCAATAGACATTCCATCTTTAAACATTTTTAGGCTTGTTAATTGGGTTGTTCCAATTTTTGGTGTTTTCTTTTTTACAACAATTTCTTTTACTTCAATATTGTTTTCATCTACATATTCGTTGATAGCATCTAATATTTCACTTCCATATTTTTCAATTCGTATTTTACCCATTCCGTGAATGGTTTTTAGTTGTTTTTTATTTAACGGAAGTAAATTAGACATCTCATATAAAGTCTGTTGTGTAAATATTTGGAAATGTGGAACATCATCTGAAGTAGCAAGAATATCTCTAAGTTTCCGAAGGGTATCGAACAAAATAGGATGCTCGGTTTCTGCTACAAATTCTTTTCGTTTTTTGGGAGTTTCAATATTTTGAAGCACTGCTTTTGCACGTAATTTTAAATATGCTGCAGATGTAAATTTTTCAGATAAGCCTTTTAAACAAATCATTTTAACTTGCAACGCTTCTTCTATTATATCTAAGTTTTTTTCAAAATCTTTATGCAAGGATTTATCTTCTGTTGAAAAGGAAATTTCTTCAAAAGGAGTTTTTATGGTTTCAATAGTATGAGAAATAAAATAGGAAATTGCTTTTTTTATTCGCTCTTGAATCAATTCGTCATTTTCTATTGAATCAACTGTTTCCGTTAAACCAAGCAACTGATTTTTAAAACTATTGGCAATCTTTAAAATGGGCTGAATTCCTTCTTCTTTTATTTTTTCTAGATGTGGAATAATTGCTCCTTTAAAACTGTTTTTATTCTTATAATAAAGGTCTATCAACCGATTTACAGGATATAAAAAATGATAATAATTGAGTAAATCTGTAATTAAATTGAGCTGATATACTTTCTGAGAATTCTGCAAAATGTTTTTATCTGGCTGATTTTCGGCTACATTATCACTAAACGAAGTCACTCGCGAATCGGTAATTATACTTTGAGCTTCAATCTTGCTTTTAAGCACTACGCCTTCTAAAGTCCGACAACGACTCAAAGCAACATAGGTTTGTCCGTGAGCAAAAGCGGCGTTGGCATCAATT
>JAJRPL010000205.1 GCA_024280815.1 Bacteroidota bacterium | reverse complement strand
CCTTTACGGATGATGAGAGCTATTCGTTTTGCTACTCAACTGAATTTTACTATTGAGCAAAAATCTCTAGAGTCGATTACTAACAATGCAGAAAGAATTGATATAATTACTCGTGAACGTATTGTTGACGAATTGCATAAGATTTTATTGTCCGATAAACCATCTATAGGATTTAGATTGTTAGAAGAAACTAATTTGTTAAAACGTATTTTGCCTGAATTGACTGCATTAAAAGGTGTTGAAGAAGAAAAAGGACAACGTCATAAAGATAATTTTTACCATACGTTACAGGTAGTAGATAATATTTCAGAACACACAGATAATTTATGGTTGCGTTGGACTGCACTTTTGCATGATATAGGTAAAGCACCCACAAAACGGTTCGATAAAAAATTAGGATGGACTTTTCATGGACATGAATTTAAAGGTTCTAAAATGGTGTATAAACTGTTTAAACGTTTAAAAATGCCATTGAATGAAAAGATGAAATATGTACAAAAATTGGTGTTGCTAAGCTCAAGGCCTGTAATTTTAGCTGAAGATGTAACTGATTCTGCTGTACGTAGATTAATTTTTGATGCAGGTGATATTATAGACGATTTAATGACGCATTGCGAAGCGGATATTACTACGAAAAACCCTAAAAAATTAAAAGAGTATCTGAATAATTTTAAAATGGTCCGTGAAAAAATAGCCGATGTAGAAGCAAGAGATAGTATTCGAAATTTTCAGCCTCCAGTTACAGGAGAAATTATTATGAAAACTTTTAATTTAAAGCCTTGTCGGGAAATCGGACAAATTAAAGATGCCATCAAAGAAGCTATTCTAGAAGGTGTAATTAAAAATGATTATGATGAAGCCTATAAATTTATGTTAATAAAAGCTGAGAAATTAGGGTTGAAGAAAGCCTGATTTTTTAGTTGAGATTATTACTGAGTTTAATATAAGAATCGGTTTCTGATGAAGTTGCTTTCTCAACTTTAAATAAAATAGTTTCTCTTTTTGTTTTTAGATTAAGTATAATAACTCCCTTTTTTGAAAAGTATAATAATGCATCTTTTTTATACATTTCTAAATTAGAAACAGGACGGTTTTTTAGCTGAATATTCTGAAGTGATTTTCCTGAATTTTTATCCAATTCAAAAAGCAATCCTTTTTTAGTGTACCCGAAGATGCTATTGTTAAAAAGCTTAATATATTCAATATCTGTATCCTTAAAATTTGTTTTCCATTTTTTTTCTCCGTTGGCTTCATTTAAGCAATACACAGAAGCAGTCCCTGAATCACCAAATGAACAAGTGGCTATATAGACATTATGTTCATCTGTTTTTAATTTTTCTTTAATACTATATTGATTGTCTTCTAAAGTAAACTCCCATAAAATAGCTAAAGTCTCAGGGTTTAAAGCAAATAACATATCTGATTCATTGGCAATAAAAATAGATTTACTATTTGAAGTAGGTGTAGAGTACATTGCTCTTTTAAAGCCTCTTTTATAGATAGGTCTTCCGGTTTCTGCATCAAAACTATATACAAAAGGAGCATTGGGTATAAATAATTTATTATGTGAAATTAAAGATGGAACATGATTGTATTCATAGTCCAACTTATAATTCCATTCTAATTCACCATTTTTAATATTTAATGCATAAACATTCTTGTTTGAAGAAGTGATATAAACTTTTTCATTAAAAATTACAGGTTTTTGTCCACTAAGAACTGATGTTTTAAGATTGATTCCAGTTGTGCTTTTCCAATAACCTTCTCCTGTAAGTCCGTTAATAGCATGTATTTCTCCATTTTCAAAAGGAATATATATTGTACCTTTATGGATAGTGAATTTATTAGTTTTTGTGCCTTTTACTGAGTCTTTTGACTCAAAAGACCATATTTTTATTTTACTATCAAGATTGTAAGCTTCTAATTTACTTTCAAATGAATAGGTAAAAAGTATATTGTCTGGTAAAACATTATCAATTACTGGCCTAAAATCTTGATTTACTAACAGGTCATCTACTATTGGAATTTGATTGTTTGAAAATTGATTTTTTTCTGATGGAGCTATTGATACTTCTGTAATTGATTGAGAAGATATATTTAAAGAAAGAAATAGAGTAATTAATACTAGTATTATTTTTGTTAGAATAGTGATGATTGTATGCGTTTTAATCATTAGTTACTGAATGGTTATTTGTTTTTGGTTTATCAATTACAATTTTAGCAATAATTTTGGATTTATTTTTGCTAAAATTATCATCTTGTAAAGTTAAGTGCTTGGCTTATACTCCTTCTTATCAATTACAATTTTAGCAATAATTTCTTTTAAAATTTCACTAGTGCCGCCTCCAATTGGCCCTAAACGGCTGTCTCTAAATAACCTTGCCAATGGGTAATCTTCCATATAGCCATAACCGCCTAATAATTGCAAGCATTCATAGGCCACTTGATCTGCAATTTTAGTTGAAACCAATTTGGCCATTGTCGCTTCTTTTACTACATATTCTCCTTCATTTAAGCGTTTAATAACAGAATAATTAAATGTTTTACACATTTCAACTTCACTAGACATTTCAGCTATTTTGTGACGCAATGCCTGAAATTTATCAATAGTTTTACCAAAAGCTTGTCTTTCACTCATGTATTGTATTGCATATTCAATTGCGTATTCAGATCTGGCATGTGCATTAATAGCCATGACTAAACGCTCTAGAGCAAAATGTTGCATAATATATGGAAAGCCTTTACCTTCTTCTCCCATTAAATTTTCAGCAGGTATAATGACATTATCAAAAGCAATTTCAGCAGTGTCAGAAGCACGCCAACCCAACTTATCAAGTTTGGTTGTTGAAATTCCAGCGGTGTTACTGTCTATAATAAAAATACTCATTCCCTTGTTCCCTAATTCGGGTTGAGTCTTAGCAGCTACGACCATATAATCTGCATAAACACCATTGGTAATAAATGTTTTTGAACCATTAATTACGTATGTATTTCCTTTTTTTATAGCTGTGGTTCGCATACCAGCAACATCAGAACCTCCAAAAGGTTCTGTAATACATAAACAACCTATTTTTTCACCTTCAATACTTGGTGTTAGATAAGCTTTTTTAATTCTGTCATCTCCTTCTTTGTTGATGTGAGTCATTGCCAAATAAGCATGTGCCCACATAGCAGCAGCAAACCCGCTAGAATTTATTTTTTGTAATTCTTCTAAAAATATAGTAGTATAAAAAAGATCTAAACCCATTCCGCCATATTCTTCCGGTGAGTTGAGTCCAAAATAACCCATTTCACCTACCTTCTTCCAAATAAAACGTTCTATTTTACCATCTTTTTCCCATTTTTCTATGTGAGGAACAACTTCTTTTTGAAGAAACTCTTTAAAACTTTGTCTAAAAGATTCATGTTCTTCTGTGAAATATAATGTATTCATGAGTGATTATTTTGCATCCAAATATAAGATTATTCTATCGAATTTTTCTAGTGGAAACCCATCAATTCCCTTCAATTCTTCTAGCGATTGAATTTCAGCCACTTCATCTCTATATTCAAATATTTTTTTGGTAAGATCATAGTCTATATACACAATAGATAATACTTCTTTAAAGGTGGCTGTATTTACATTTATCTTTTTAATTATAGGCTTTTCTATAATTTTGAATCGTTCTAAAACTTTTGCAGCAACTTCAGCATCTAAATAGTAAACTTCGTACAGTTGCTGGTTGAGTAGAAAACCTCCTAATTTTTCGCGATACTTTATAATGCGTTCAGATAGTTTTTCTCCTATGCCATTGATGGTTTGTAAGTCTTTTGTAGTTGCAGTATTGAGGTCTTTCTTACTATGAAGAGTAACAGGTTCTTTTTTTTGAGATACTTCGCTCGCTTTGTTACTCCCGAAGTTTCGGGATTGAAATATATCACGTTTTTTATTAGAAATCCAATCAGGAAATTTAAAAAGTGGTGAGATTATAACTAATAAGCTATCTGATATTTTTGTGACTTGTTGAAATTCTTTTGAAGAGTTTATATAGTTTCCTTTTACTCTATGTAATAATAACCTATCAATTTCTTCTGTTGATAATCCTAATTGATAGCCTTTAAAATCTGTCAAAAAACTCGGATTGAAAGGATAAATATTAGTTTTTTTAGTTGCTAATTTTAATTGTTTTAGAGAGTCAATTTCTTGTTGAAATTTTAGAATTTCTAAGGAATTTGCTTCGGTTGTATCCTCTCTAGAGAAATCTACGAAAAAGAAAACAAGTTGTAAGGCAATAATGAGTATTGCTAAAAAGAAAATCCCATTTCGTTGGCTATTGTTATACCAGAAATGGGATTTAAAATTTTTCATTTAGAATGAATTAGAGATTAGCTCTTTCTTGATTTAATAGCATTCATGTATTTTGTGAGTTCCTCTTTAACTTTTGGGGCTAATAATACTAAGCCTACCATATTAGGAACCATCATGGCAAAAATCATGGCATCTGAAAATCCTATAACAGACCCCATACTTGCTGCTGAACCAATAACAACAAATACTAGAAATAATAATTTATAAGCATATTCCATTTTTTTTGTTCTACCAAAAAGGTAAGCCCATCCTTGAAAACCATAATATGACCAAGAAATCATCGTAGAAAATGCAAATAAAACTACAGCTATAGTTAATACATAAGGAAACCAAGAAATAACTGAAGCAAAAGCTCCTGAAGTTAATAAAATAGCACCTGCATCATCTAATGAAGCATTTTCAGCAGCAACATTACCTGTTATAACTAAAACCAAAGCGGTCATTGTACAAACAACTACAGTGTCAATAAATGGTTCAAGTAGTGCAACCATACCTTCAGAGGCAGGATATTTTGTTTTTACAGCGGCATGTGCAATTGAAGCAGATCCTACACCAGCTTCATTAGAAAATGCAGCTCGTCTAAACCCTTGTACTAATACTCCAACAAAGCCACCAGCAACACCTTCTGGGCTAAATGCACCATTAAAAATTTGCATAAAAGCATCACCTACCATGTTATATTTTGAAATGATAACAAATAATGAGGCAGCGACATAAATGACCACCATAAATGGAACAATCTTATCGGTTACTTTTGCTATTTTTTTGATTCCTCCAATAATAACAATACCTACCAGTACTGCCATTATAATACCAAATAACCATCCTTTACCAAATAAGAAAGAAGCTTCGCCACCTGTAATATGTTCAACTATTTTAAAAGCTTGATTTACTTGAAACATATTTCCACCACCAAAAGACCCTCCAATAACAAAAACAGCAAATACACCTGCTAATACCTTTCCTAAGCCTCCAAGTCCTTTTGCCTTTAGTCCTTTAGTTAGGTAGTACATCGGTCCACCATATACAGTTCCGTCAGCCTCAATATCTCTATATTTTACTCCTAGTGTACATTCGACAAATTTTGAAGCCATACCAAGTAACCCTGCTACAATCATCCAAAAAGTAGCACCAGCCCCCCCAATTGACACGGCAATAGCAACTCCAGCAATATTACCCAAACCAACAGTAGCAGACAAAGCGGCAGTTAGTGCTTGAAAATGAGAAACTTCACCTTCATGACCTTCAATAGCAGCGGTTTCAATAGCATCTCCTCCAGGAGTTGGATCACCTGCAATAACCATTGATTCATGATGGTCAAGATCATCATATTTACCTCTTACTATATTTACGGAGGTAAAAAAACCTCTGAAATTGATAAAATTGAAATAGAATGTAAAATAGGTAGCTCCTAAAATTAAAGGAAATAATACCCAATAAATTTTAATGTCATCTGTAAAAGGAATTTGATAAAAGATACCCTCTACAAACCAACCTGTAGCGTTTCCAAATACTCTATCAATTTTTTGATCTAGCCCTTCTTTAACAGCTTCTTGAGCAAAGGTTAGTACTGGGCTTATTAAAAATAGTAAGTATAGTATTTTTTTCTTCATGGGATATTGGGTTAATTTTAGTTTTCTATTCCGCAATATCATAAAAAAAAGGGAGTATGCCAAATTTTGTGCGTTAAATGTCGTGATTAAGTTGTGGTAAGCATTAATTTTGGAGAGCAATAATCAGTTCATTCGGAACTTTGTTGTCTATTTTAATACTCTTTCCTTCTTTGGCTAAAATAACGTTGTCAAAAACAGTTTCAGCCTCTTGTTTGAAAAGATCTAAATTATTATAACGACTAGAGTAATGTCCTATAAGTAGTTGACCAACATTGGCTTGTTTTGCAATTTTTGCAGCTTCTTCAGCCGTAGAATGTTTTGTTGTTACAGCTGTTTCTTGCCTGTCATTTAAAAAAGTTGCTTCATGATACAGTAAATTTACTTCTTTAATAATTGATGTGATTTCAGGCTTATAAATGGTGTCACTACAAAAAGCATAGCTCAAAGGTTTG
>JAJRPL010000204.1 GCA_024280815.1 Bacteroidota bacterium | reverse complement strand
ATTGTCCAAGATACATAGAACTGAGAGCCCACTGCACCTGTACCAGGAGCACTAAAGTATTCTTGACCTCCTAAGTTGGCACCTCCAATTTTAAATACAGATTTAATCTTAGGTACAGAATAATTAAGCTGTGCATCAACAACTGTTCTAGAATCTATTAATGCATTAGCTATACTAGATTGCCAAAAATATTCATCATTCCATCTTGCATTAATATTGAAACCGAAATTCTTAAATAAATTTGTTTTTCCAAAAGAGAATTTTACTTTATGTTCAGGTGTATTAAAGCCTGGTTGAAAACCTTGATCGGTATTTTGATCAAAATCTAATTTCGCATAAGCATAGTTTATACCAACATTAAAACCACCAATCTTTGTATCTAAACCAATTGCTGCACCGTAAGAAGATACATCAGCCTGAGAATTAGTATAAGTTTGAATTACTTTATAATTGCCTTGAGCTACATCAATAGCTCCTGAAAACGTAGTCAAATCTGTAGTACTACCGGTAATTGGAGTTATAATTGCTTTGTTAGCTATAAACCCATCGTATTGATTATAATATACGTTTAAATCCAGATAAACCTTTCCTAACTTACCTCTATACCCAACATCATAAGCTGTTACTTGCTCTGGTTTCACTAATTCTGTTTTATCTTTTACTAATAAGTTAGCATTTTGAGCAATAGCTAAAGGTGCTGGAGTACCACCTGCAATAGCAGCTCCCAAAGCAGCTCCATAAGCCTGAACTGAGCCTAATGTATAAGAGTCAAAGTAAATATCTCTACCTGTTATTGTTGTATTAGGCAACCTTCTGTCTAAATTTAGAGGAGAAGAACCTACCAATATTGCTATACCCACATCAAAACCTATAAACAAAGATTGTGTGTCTGGATTTCTAAATCCTGTTTGGTATGATGCCCTAAAGTTATGTTGTTTATTTTCACCTGCTGAATATACAATAGAAGCTCTTGGGGAAATGTTTCCATCAAAAAATTCATTTTTATCATAACGGAAAGAAGCTGTTAGCTTTAATCTTTCATCAGCCAATTTCTTACTTGCTTGAATATAAGCACCATATTCATTGTATTTAATTGCCCCATCATAGTCTGTAAAAATAGTACCTGCAGAGTTTAATGAATATTGTCTGTATGACCCACCTATTTGCAAGTCAACAGCATCATTCAATAAGCGAGAAAAATTATAATTACCTTCACCTACTTTCACAGATGTTTCATCAATAAATTTTGATCCGGTTGAAATACTTGGGTCAGTTGTTACTTTATTAAAAAGCGTTTGAAATTCTGAGGTACCAGGCTGTGGTGTTACATTTGCATCTGCAAATTGTCTTGCACCTGCATGCAATTGTGCTTGAACAGCAGGGTCTGTAGGATTACCTCCTGCTCCGACAATTTGTCCCAAACCTTGAACATAAGCCCCTGTATAGGTTCCAAACCATTTTCCAGCAAAAGCCTTACTCATATTTATACCAGTAAAACGCATATCATAAGAATCTCCTGCATCTTCTGAAGTCATATATCCTCTTAAAAAGAAATCTTTATTTCTAATTTCTAATTTATGCTGTTGCATTAAGAAATTATTTAAATAATATCTATTAGCCCCTTGATAAATGGTATTCCCTAAACCAACTCTAGAATTCCATATCACTTCAAAATCATTGGCAAAAGGTCTCCAATTTAACGAACCATCAAACTTTACACTTCTTGCTTCATAATCTGTTAAATCTTGTTCTTTAAACCCTGTCATACCAACATTGTCTGTAGGGATAAAAGGCAGCAATGCTGTAAAACCAGCTACTTGATCAGCTGGAACTTGACCTGTAGCTAATAGTAAACCTGCAAAACCTTGAATATTTTGTTGATCTCTAGGGAGTCCTAAGCCTCCTAAAACAGCACCAACTGTAATTTCATCTCCATATATATTCATTCCGTCATGAACCAATCTTGAAGAATCAAATGGAGTAACAACATCAACATTACCTACACCATTAGTATCGTATTGACTATCATCAACTGCAAACCAATCTGTACCTTTCATATAAGAAAGCGACCCTTTGGCAGCAAATTTTTCGCTAAAAGCATAGGCTGCACGCACACCCACATCATAAAAATTATTATCACCAGCGGCATCTTGCATGGTCAATCCTGTTTTAACATAAGCACTGATTCCTGGATCATCAAAAGGGCTTCTACTGGTCATAAATAAGATTCCGTTAAAGGCATTAGCACCATATAAGGCAGATGAAGCTCCTGGTAATAATTCAACACTTTTTACGTCTAACTCGTTCATACCCAATAAATTACCTAATACAAAATTCAACGCAGGTGATGAATTATCCATCCCATCAATTAATTGTACAAAACGTGTGTTAGCAAAAGTTGCAAAACCTCTAGTATTTACTGAATTAAAAGTCAAACTGCTTGTGTTTACATCTACACCTTTTAAATTACCAATACTTTGATAAAAAGAAGGAGCCGTTGCATTCTTAATGGCTCTTACATCCATTCTTTCAACAGTAACTGGTGATTCACGTACACTCTCAGGCGTTCTAGAAGCAGACACCACAACTTCATCTAAATTAGTTTCAGATTCAGCTAAAACAACATCTATTTTTTGGCCACTTTCAGTAACCTCAAAAGTTTGAGTCAAATATCCTAAAAGAGAAACTGCTATT
>JAJRPL010000203.1 GCA_024280815.1 Bacteroidota bacterium | reverse complement strand
AATTGCCTCTGAATTTAATATTCTATTGGCACTTATAGTAAGTGTCTCTGTTTTCATTATTTCTGTTTTCATTATTCAATATCGTGTTGAGCACTTTATTTATAATAGAATTAAAAAAATAGTAGAAGATGCAGCAATTTCAAATTCAGACAGTTTAAATCAACTTACTACTACTTCAGATATGGATACCTTATCAGAAAAACTAAAAAAGTTTGCTGAAGAAAAACATCTTGAAATAGAACTATTACAAATAAGAGAAGAATACCGAAGAGAATTTTTGGGTAATGTTTCTCACGAATTAAAAACTCCATTATTTACTGTTCAAGGCTATTTACTAACCTTAACAGATGGGGCAATAAAAGACGACAGTATTAGAGATAAATATTTAAGTAGAGCTAATAAAGGTGTTGAAAGGCTGATAAATATTGTTGAAGATCTAGATATGATAACCCAGTTAGAATCAGGCTCTCTAGACTTGGCAAATGATAGTTTTAATATTGTTAGTTTAGTACAAAATGTATTTGACTTATTAGAGCTTAAAGCAAAAAAAAGAAATATAATTTTACGTTTTGATAAATTATATGACACTCCTATATTAGTGTTAGGTGATATAAAACGTCTTGAACAAGTTTTGATTAATCTAGTAGAAAATTCTATAAAATATGGAAGACAAAATAGCTCGACAACAGTAAGTATAAAAAATTATTCTAATTCTCAGTTTATAATTAATATAACAGATGAAGGTGAAGGAATTGACCAGCAGTACCATTCAAGAATATTTGAACGATTTTATAGAGTAGAAAAAAGCAGATCTAGAGAACAAGGAGGTTCTGGTTTAGGCTTATCAATTGTAAAACATATCATTGAAGCCCATCAACAAAAAGTAATTGTTAAAAGTAATCTAGATAGTAAAGGTTCAACATTTTCTTTTACGTTAAAAAAGTTTAAATAAATCAGCATTTAGAATGTCATTATTTGAATTTTCAAAGCCTTTATAATTCTTAATTTGAGCTAATTTATTGAGTTTAAAATCATTTTGAGTAGCAAAAGGAACAATACTTAAGTCCGCCATTCTTTGTGCCAAGTATTCTTGTTCATCTTGACCAGGTGTTGGTATAAAAAAGGCTTTTTTATTAAGTTTAGCTAAATCTAAAATAGTTGTATACCCAGACCTAGCCAATACAATTTCGCTTTCATTAAAAGCTTGTTGTAGTTGTTCAGTAAGCAAGTAATTTACAATAGTTGTACTTTTATTAATTGCGGGTATTGTATTTTTAGAAAAAACACCTCTTACCAACAGCGTCTTTTTAGTAGAAGTTTTTAATTCAACTATTATTTTTTCTTCCAATAGTGTACGTTGTGGTTCAGGACCTGATAAAACAATGAGTAAATCGTATTTTTTTGACAGATTTTCTTTTTCAAAACGACTTATAGCACCTATAAATTTACTATTTAACTTAGTTTTTTTGTTAGTAGATAATTTTCCTGAAAGGATAGAGTCTTCATAATCAGGAATCCAACATTGGTCAAATTTTGCAATAATTTTTTGATGTAAACTGGAAGTGATTGCGGTTGTATTACCAGACAATACATTGATTTGATGTGTAATGTAAACCGAAGGAATTTTTTTCAATCTTACCCCAAATCTATTGTCTGATATGATACCAGATAAATTTTCTTTTTTATGTATTTTTTTAACAGCTTTATGTTCGTCAATACTTGCTTTTAAGATTATTGGACTACTTAAAAATAGTTTTATTTTTTGATTTGAACTTTTAGAATATTTTATATTATAACTTGGTAATGAATATGATTTAAGTTGAGGAAACTCTTTTTGTAATAAGGTTAATGCATCACCATCACTAGCAATTATTGGCTCAAAATTATACCTTAACAAAGCATTAATAATAGGAATGCATCTAGCGGCATGACCCAACCCCCAATTTAAAGGTGCTATTAGAATTTTTTTTTTCATTCCTGTCATTCCTGCGAAGGCAGGAATCTCATTAAAATTAGTACTGAATTCATCGAATTCCTGCCTTCGCAGGAATGACATATCAAATTAAATCAAAACCAATATCAGTACGATAATTCATCTTGTCAAACTTGATATTTTCTATACTATCATAAGATAGTTTTAAAGCTTCTTCAATAGTATCACCTAAAGAAGTAATTGCCATAACCCTGCCTCCGTTTGTTATAATTTTACCATTTTCTTGCTTTGTACCTGCATGAAAAACGGTTGAATACGTTACTTTTTCTAAACCTGTTATTTCTTTTCCTTTTTCGTAAGCTTCGGGATAACCACCAGCAACCAACATAATAGTTGTAGCTATTTTCGGATTTACAGTAAAGGATTTTTCATTTAAATTTTGATGAGCGACACCTTCAAATAAATCAAATAAATCAGATTCAATTCTTGGGAGTACTGCCTCTGTTTCAGGGTCACCCATTCTAACATTATATTCAACTACAAAAGGATTATTATTGATATTCATTAAGCCAATAAAAATAAAACCACGGTAATCTATTCCGTCTTTTTGAAGACCTTGAATGGTGGGTTTTATGACACGCTCTTCAACTTTTTGTAAGAATTCTTCATTTGCAAAAGGTACAGGAGAAATTGCTCCCATACCGCCAGTATTCAATCCGGTGTCTCCTTCACCTATACGTTTATAGTCTTTCGCTGAAGGTAAAACTTTATAATTTTTACCATCGGTTAATACAAAAACAGAGAGTTCAATCCCATCTAAAAATTCTTCAATAACAACTCTTGAAGACGCTTCGCCAAATTTATGATTGGTTAGCATTTCTTCTAACTCATCTTTTGCTTCATTCAATGAATTAAGAATAAGGACACCTTTACCACCAGCCAATCCATCAGCTTTTAAAACATACGGAGGTTTTAGGGTTTCTAAAAATAGTTTTCCTTCAACTAAGCTATCCTTTGTAAAAGATTGATATTTAGCTGTAGGTATGTTATGTTTTATCATAAACTGTTTAGAAAAATCTTTACTTCCTTCTAATAAAGCACCATCTTTTTTAGGGCCGATAACAGGAATGTTTTTCAAATCAGTATCCGCTAAGAAAAAATCATGAATCCCTTTAACTAATGGGGCTTCTGGGCCTACAATAACCATCGTAATTTCTTTTGCCAACACCAATTGTTTAATAGCTTCAAAATCGGTTGGACTTACCGCTACATTTTGAGCAATTATTGCTGTACCAGCATTACCAGGAGCTACAAAAAGCTGATTTACTTTTTTACTTTGAGAAAGTTTTAATGCAAAAGCATGTTCTCTACCACCAGAGCCTAAAATTAATATATTCATGTTTGTGTTATTTTATACAAATATACAGCATTATTTTAGCTCCATTTTTTAAAGTACTTAATACTAGATTTTAAATGTATCCAAAATAATCTGATGTTTTTTGAAGAATCCTTTTTAAGAATATGTATTATTTCTTCATTTGGATAATACATTTTCTTCTTACCTATTAAGTCTATTTTTTTACAAATATCAAGGTCTTCCATATATAAAAAATAGCGTTCGTCAAACCCTTTTAGTTGAACAAAACTATTGGTTTTAAACAACAAAAAACTTCCTTGTATAAAATTAGGATAAAAAGGAATGGTCAAATCTTTATCTAGATAGTTTCCTTTTTTTACTTTATCATTATAAAACCTTAGACGCCGAAAAATCAATTCAAAAAAAGAAGGGTACCTTCTGCATGAATATTGATGTTTCCCATCAGGAAACACTACTTTTGGAGCAATCATTATAACATCATCTTCTTTTTCTATTTTTTTAATTAAATTAGGAATTATTTTTGGTTTAAAATAGACATCTGGGTTTAGTATTAAATGATAGTTAGAAAAATTTCTAATTTTATTTATTATGATATTGTGAGCGGCACCGAAACCAATATTTTTACCCATAAAAAGATATTCAATATCTTGATGATTAAATTTATCTTTTAATTTATCTATTGGAGAGTTATCTATTAAAAAAAGTTTTTTAGATACTTTTATATTTAAAAAACAGTCTATCGTTTTTGATAATTCATCAATATTTTCATTATACAAAACAATAGTTGCCGTTATTTCAACTCTCTTTAACATAAAATTAATAGGCTTTTTCTTCACCTTTAAAAACATTCAAAACGGTTTGAACAATAATCTTCATGTCTAATAAAAAAGACCAATTTTCAATATAGAAAACATCAAGTTGCACTCTATTTTTAATGTCTGATTTGTTTTTTACCTCACCTCTATATCCACTTATTTGAGCGAGGCCTGTAATACCTGGTTTTACAGCATGTCTTTCTAGGTAATTATCAATATCCTTTTGATATTCAAACGATAGATTTTCTATATGTGGTCTTGGCCCTACTACACTCATTTCTCCTTTTAAGACATTAAAGAATTGGGGCAACTCATCTAAACTTGTTTTTCGCATAAAAGCACCTATATTAGTAACTCTAGCATCATTTTTTGTTACATGTTTCTTTGTTGACATTGTATTTAACCGCATAGAACGAAATTTATAGCACGTAAAATGATTTCCGCCTAAACCTTCTCTTTCTTGCTTAAAAAATAAAGGCCCTTTAGACTCTAGTTTAATTATTATCCATAACAATGGAATAATCCATGACAATAAAAAAACAATGACAAAAAAAGAAAATACAATATCGAAAGTTCTCTTAAAGTAATGATTTTCGGGTGTTTCAAAAGGTAGTTTTTTAACATTAAAAACTAAGATATTATCGTAATACTGCGAATCTAAATTTTTACTATAAAGCTCTGTTGAATCTGGTATTAGTTTAATTATTTTACTGTGCTTATTTGCAAATTTTGTAAACTCTTTAATTTGAACCTTTGTTAGGGTGGATAGTGTACAGTAGATTTCGTCAATTTCGTTTTCTAAAATATATGAAAAACTATCATTTAGTGTGCCTAGATATTTTTTATGTCCATTTTTTTTGTCTGAAAAGAAACCAAAAAAACGATACCCTAAATTGATTTTTTTATTAAAAAATTCCGTTACTTTTTCTGATGTATCATCTAAACCTATAACTACAACATTTCGAAAGTTTTTTCCTTCAAATCGATATCTTTTTAAGGCATAAAATGAAAGTAATTTAAAAAATGTAATTCCTACTGTAATTGAAGTTAGAATTAAAAATTGATTATCAACTATTGTTCCTTCTCTAAAAATTGTAAAGTATGTGAAAAATACTAGTGTAAAAATTAAAAACTGAATGAATAATAAATTAAAAACTTTAAATGTACTTGTAAACCGATATACTTTGTAAAAATTAATATTAAAAGCTATAATTATCCACGAAAGAATACTATAGATTAAAAATGGAACAGTGTAAAAGTTTTTATCACCAACAAAAAAGATAACCCCTAGAATAATGAGAATATCAACCAATACGAATAATGGTCTAATTAAATGTGAATATTTTTTTTATTTGGTGACATTTACCTTTTCTTTAAAAAATCTTCTACTTGGTGTTTAAAATTAGTTAAGAACTGATTTTCACTAAAGTTTTTTGCATGATTTCTAATCCAATCTGAATCAAATTTTTCTTCATTTTTTTCAAATTCATCAATAGCTAGTTGAATACTTAAAACTTCTTGATTCTCAAAAAACACACCTGATGACTCCTTTCTATTTTGTACATTTTCTACAACGGTTTCTAATGCTCCTCCTTTTTTATAAGCAATAACCGGAATTCCATATGCCATTACTTCTAACGGAATCATTCCAAAATCTTCTTCACCAGGAAACAAAAGAGCTTTCGTTTGATGAAGTGTTTTTTCAATTTCTTTCCATTGTAGAGCTCCTTTAAATTCTATATTGATTTTTGCCTTTTTTTTCAGTTTTTCTTTTTCAGAACCCTCTCCTATAATAATTAATTTTTTACCATTTCTATTAAATGTTTCTACCAATAAATCTATCCTTTTATATGGTGTAATTGCTCCAAAACTAAGGTATATTTCATTAGTTCTTTCAACTATAGGTTTTACAAACAATTCACTTGCTATAGGAGGATAAATAGTTGTTGATTCTCTATCATAGTACAGCTTTACTCTTTTCGCTACATTTAAAGAATTTGCTATATACAAATTTACATTTTCTACAGTTGATTTATCCCAATTTTTTAATCGTTTTAAGAAAAAATGCATCAAAGGTCTAATAAATGGACTTGCAGCGTTTAAATACTCTTTTTGATGACTCCAACAATACCTCATAGGAGAATGTATATAACAGATATGAGGTGTATTATCATTAATTTCAATACCTTTTGCTGGGCCCGATTCAGAAGAAATAATCAAATCATATTTTTGCTGTAGTTTTAAAGATTTGATACCTAGAGGATATAAAGGGAATATTTTCTGATAATGTTTTCTTAAAAAAGAATTATCTAGAATTGATGTATAGACATTATAGTCGTTTAAATAATCTCCATATGTGTTTTTATCATAAAATAAGGTGTAGATATCTGCATCTGGATAGATTTTTAAAATAGATTCTACTACTTTTTCTCCTCCTCTACGTGTAATAAACCAATAATGAATTAGGGCTACTTTCATTTGCATCAAATAACATCTATATTTTTCTTGTTTTGAAAAGCAAAAATAGCATTAAAAAAACTATACAAAAGAACCCCATCATGCCTATTCAAAACATTTTCTGTTAAGAATGAGGTTATTAATAATAATGAAAATAGTAAATATAAATAATTTGAGGACTGAACAGATAGGTATATAGGGAGAAATATACTAATTAAGAAGACCAAAAGGCCAATGATACCTGATGATAATAAAAAATGTAAATATTGGTTATGTGAATTATAATTAAATAGTTGATAAACATTACTATCTATTTTTTGCTTGTAGCAGTTTTGTAGTTTACTTTCCACATCACCTATCCCATAACCATAAACCCATGAATCTTTTATTAAACCAAAAGAACAATGGTATATACCCATTCTAATTTGTTCGCTAGTCATGTTTTTGTGTTCTATATGATAGTCTCCTTTTGGCAAAGTAAATTTATATGCTTTAAAATTTAGTGTTTTTTTGAAATAATTAGGTTTTAAAAATACACTTCCAAGAATAGCAAAAAGTAAAACACTTAAAAAAACAATTTTTTGCTTTCTTATTTTTAAAAAAATTGTTGTAATTAATAATAAAACTGTTGTTATTAATGGTAGCCTAGCACCAATAACTGTTTGCCAATACATAAAATAACTAAGTATAAAAATAAATACGAATGCAAATGCTATTTTTTTTGCTTTTATTGCTTTAACTATTTTTAAGAATAAAATTAATACGCCAAACGCTAACCATAATGAATAATAGGTGCCATGTACTTTTGTTAATGCTTCAAATGCATTTCTATATTCCCAGCTTGAAGTAGCTTTAAAGTTTATACCTAAATAGATATGAATATAAATTAATCCTAAAACAAGAGCTATTATATATATGTTTATTATATTTTGAATGTGCTTTGACTTTAATTTTCCTTTTCTAAAAACTCCGAAAATCACTGGAAAAATAAGCATTGGTAAAACTCTAACAACAAAGCTAAAACCTTCTTTTACATTGTCACTATAAATTAAGCTTATTACATAGATTATAAAAACAGAAGCGAATACAACTACCCTAACTATTTCTTTTCTAGCAACTTTTTTATCTTCCCCAAAAAACAATACTAGTGAACTTAAAAAAAGAATAATCATCAATACACTTTCAATACCTCTAGGTAGTATTGGAAATAAAGCTAAGATATATACTAAAAAACACCAGAATTTATCTATATATTTTATGAAAATCATTAGTTAGTTGAATTAATTATCTCTTTAAATAATTTAATATGAGCGGTTGAACTTTTTTCCCAAGAAAAATGTTTGATTCGGTTAAAGCCTTTCTCTATGTACTCTATCCTCATCTTTTCATCTTTTAACATTATTTCTATTTTTTCTTTTAGTTCAACACTATTTTTTGGATTGAAATAAATTGAAGCATCGCCTCCTACCTCAGGTAAACTTGCCGCATTTGAACTAACAACAGGAATACCAGAAGCCATAGCTTCTAAAATTGGCAACCCGAAACCTTCATAGAGCGAAGGGAAAACAAATAGCTTTGCTTTACTGTAAATAGAAGGTAGTTTGTCATTATCTATATGACCAGTAAAATAAACATTACTTCTTAAATTATGATTATCAATATAAGCAAAAATATTTTTGTCAGGAGTTACAAACCCTTCTTTACGACCTAAAATTACTAATTTATAGATAGTTTTTGTTTCTTCAGAAAGACTGTTATATGCTTTTAAAAGTGTAATTAAATTTTTATGAGGTTTTACATTTCCAACAAATAAGATATAATGTAAAGGTAATTCTATATTAGTTTCCACATTGTTTTTAGTATAAAACATATTGTTAACTCCGCAGTATATTACATTAATTTTTGCAGTAATTGCATTTGTATATTTTAATAACTCTATTTTAGAAAAATTTGAAACAGTTATTATTTTATTACTCTTTCTTACTGCATTAGTGTATAATAATTTAGCATATAAATATTTTAAGTAAAAATAATTTTTACGAAGTGCTAAATGGTTTAAATCATGTATGGTACAGATAATTTTTTTAGCTTTTACAGGGAGTAATGGAACATTAAAATGTGGACACCACAGCAATGCACATTTAGGGACAATCTTTTGGAATTTAATTTGCTCAGTAAAAGAATAAATTTTTGCGTTAAACGCAATAATTTTACATTTATGAGTCCATGAAAAGACAGACAATTCATCTTTATTTCCTAATAATATTAGATGAAACTCATCAGATATTATAGGTAAAATATTTTTTAAATAAGTACCAATACCAGAGTTATTGATCATTCTAGCATCAACTACTAATGTATCTTTTGTCATGAAATTCTGATTTTTCTGATAGAGATATTAGTATTCCTAGTAATATCCAAGGGTATAAAAAATAAATTTGAACGCCAAAAATGAATAAAAACAAAAACATGTATAAAAACACTTCTAAACCGTTTTTATTTCTTTTAATTTTCTTAAAAAAAAGATAGATTATCCTTAAAAATAAGATCAAAATAACTAGCCCGCCATCTACTAATAACTGAACAATACCTCCGTACCCATGAGCATCAGTTTTACCAATAGGACTAGAAGGAATAAAACCAAGATATTCTGGATTGTTACGCATGATGGGATAGTTTCCTAAACCAATTCCAACAATTGGATTGTCAACAACCATTTCAGGAAAAATAAAAAGACCTGCAATTCTACCCATCACTAAATTTATATCTGTAGGCCGTTTTACAACCTCTCTTTTTATATTATTAATGTCATCAATATAAAAACCTGCTAGTTTTACAAAAATAAGAGAAGTAATAATACCTCCTACAATAAGAATAATAATGTTTAGTTCACGTATTTTTTTGTACATCTTTTTATGATACAAAAGTATAAACCATACTATTAACAACATACCACCCGCTTTTGATTTTGCAAAGAAAATAATAGTAAATAAAATGATTGTTCTAAATATATTATTATACTTGTTTTTATAAAAAAAAGACAAAACAAATGTAAACCCTAACATTAATCCGTAAGGGCCACCTTCTGAAAACCACCCTCTGAGTCTATCTCCCCAATAAACAGTTCTTGTTTCGGTTATAAAACCATGCATATGAAGAGTGTAGATTATTAGACTTAGTATTAATAAAAAAAAGCTTAAAAGAAATATCTGTTTTATAAAAAAAAGGACTTCTTCATATGATTTGTTTTTAAAAAATTGTTGTACTAAGGCCATTAAATTTATACAAGATATGAGTTCTAAATATCTTCCAATTGTTATGAAATAAGGCTTTTTTAAAACTGAAACTTCTTTCAATAAATAAAAATCTCTAAATGGATTTAGTGCTATGGAAATTAAAAACCACAAGGTAAATAGACCAAAAAATAACAGCACCCATTTATTTATACTTTTGTAATATAAAAAAGGAGTCAAACAAAGCAGCAAAATTTCAGCCACTTTTATTACGTTAATTTTAAGCTCAGTAAACTGGATACAAAATACAACAAAAGCAATGAAAAGAATATTTTTAAAACTATTACTATTCATACTTTACTGAAATTTAAATAGAGGATAAATTTTTTATAAAGGATCTATTTTATCGCTTAAAAAAGGTAAATATACTGATAAAACTTTTAATTTTTTATGAATGTATATAATCGCAATACTATTTGTTAATAGAATAGAAAACCCCGTAGCCATAGCTGCACCTAACATACCATACATAGGGATTAAAAACATATTAAGCAGTAAATTCAATACTGCAGTAACTGTGGTTACTTTTCCAAAAAACTTTTGATGACCAGTCATATTTAATATAATATCTACAAAGCCTGTTATCGCAAAAAAAAACTGACATATTGATAATAAAATAAGAGCATAAAGTCCTTTTAAGTAATCAGTCCCAAAAAATAATAAAATTTTCGTTGAAAACAATAATATCCCTATCAGAATAGGGAGTGTTACATAAAAGATAAATTTTGATGATTGTTTAATTGTTTTTTTAAACTCTTTCTCTTTTTTTTCTGAATATAGTTTTGATATTTTAGGTCCGATAACAGTTCCTAATGTTATGACAAAAATAGCATTTAAACTTGCTATTTGAGTAACGATTCTATAAACACCTACATTTTCACTAGTATCAAAAATTCCCAACATTAATATATCTATAGAAAAGATAATATATATCATTGATGAACTTAACATCATTGGAAAACTGGTAGATAATAGCTTTTTAATTGACACCTTAGTGAAGGTGGTATCAGCATATTTTAATGGAAAAATATAATATAATGAGATAATAAAAGAAATAAAGATACTTACACAGTAAGAAATTATTAATAAAAATTCATCTTTATTATAAAAATGATATACTATTATTATAGATAAAAATAATAACAAACTATTTAAAAAAGAGCTAAGAATAGAGAACAGTAAAAATCTTCCTTGTCCTTTAAAAATATTACTATTATAATTTAAAAAAACTGCCCCGATAAATAGAAACGGAAAAACTGCTAAATATTTTTCAAGTTAAATATCTTTAAATATAAAAAGAGCAATTGTTGTTTTTTTAAAAAATAAGAATACAGATATTATAATTGAACCAATAAATATGATAAGGTATGATTTTTTTAAAAAATCACTTTTAAAAACACCACTATTATAGTGATTAACATTAGATGATAATTTAATTGCTAAAGTATTTAAACCTAGTGTTGCAATTATAATTAAAATTAAAATTAACGATTTTATTATTGAATACCTTCCGTAGACTTCGGGGCCATAATATTTTGAAATAAAAATGGAAATAAAATAAACAAGAATTAAATTTAAAGCATAAAACAAAAAAACAGTTGACCCTTTTTTGATAATATTTTGTGACTGTGTATTACCTATTTTGAAGGGTTTAAACATTACGCTTTGTTTTAGAACCTATTTATAGTTCTTTAAATATTTATTCAATCGTTTCAATAAAATAAAGACCAACATAGCTAAGCCTAAGCCAACACCTAAAAGAAACGTCCATTTCTTTAAAATACTTCTTTCTTTTTCTCCAACATCACTAAAAGAAGATACGACATTTAAAATGTCTGTTTCCTCTGCTTTTTTACTATTATTATCTATTAACTCTTCGTTTAAATCTAAACTTTCATTAAATAACTCAATCTCGCTTGTGTTTTTTGTACCTTTTGCTAAGGTTATATTGGTGCCTGTTTCTTGCTTTTTGGCTTCGGACAATAAAACTTCATTGTAAATTTTTCTTAACGTATCTATATGTTGTAGTGAAGCATTTAAAATTTTCTCATTTTGAAGTAAATTTTCGTTATTTATCTTTTTTTGATTTCTAAAATATAGATTGTTTTCTACAGAACTAACTATAGGGCGTTCTAACTTTTTAAAAATAGTATTGTTAATAGAGTTTACTTCAATCTTATGATAATGATAGTCATAATTAGTAAATGCTGTAGTAAACTCATTAAAATTAATATGCTTTACTAAGGCACTATCTATCTCTTGTACAAACTCATTAAACAGCTCATATTTTTCATTTTTATTAATGATAGGCTGTATAGTAAATTTTTTAAGACTTACTGCTTCAGAAACGGTTATATTTAAGGCTTCAGCTAATAAAATAGAGTCCTTTTGTTTTACTAGTTCGTTGAAATAATTAATATTTGCATACAGCTGTTTCGTACTTTTAAAATTGGGCTTTACAATCAATGTAGAAACAAATTGTCTAGGTTTTGTCAAATCAAAATATAAACCAACTGCAGCACCAATAAACATAGCCAAGCCTAATTTTAACGCGTTATTTCTTACAAAGACGAACCCTAAAATTATATAATGAAAAATACCTTTAAAAAAATTACCGATAGCATTAAAGAGGTTTTGAAACCCTTTACCAATAATTTTAAATAAACTTCCTAAATCTAGGTCTCCGTCTTGAGGTATGTTTTGTTGAGCCATCTTTAATTATACTTAGGTTTAACTTGAAAAAATTTGTTCTAATATTTTTTGAGTAATTATATAAGTAGGTCTTACGCCTGATGTACCTAAACCTCCAGAGGCCAGCGTACTACCTGTTTCTAAAGGGTTGTCAGAGGCATAATAGGCATATCTTACCTTTACATTTTCTGATATATTCCCTCGTATTTTTGATGCAGATTGAATTGCTTTTTGATAATGCACACCTTCCATTTCTAAACCAATTGCTTTCCAAGTAGAATTATGAAAAAATTCTAAAAGGTGTTTGTTTTGTAAAGAAGTACCTAGTACGGTAACCATTGTACCATCATAAACATCCATACCATAACCTTCTAAATCTTCTTTTTTTAATTCGTTTGTAAACGGATAATTATCTGCAGTACCTTCAAAAATATGTGCTGAAGGTATCATGATATCACCTTTACCACCTTCTAAAATTCCGGCTTTACCCATAATTGAAACAGACTCAACATTTAAATGATGTGTGTTGTTGTTCTCACAAACGTAAGGTTTTAATAATTCATCCAACGTTTCAAAAGCTTGTTCTCCAAAAGCGTAATCCATTACAATAATAACAGGTTTTTTAGCTGTTATTTTTTCATTTAATGTATAGTTTGATTTGCTGAAATCTATCTTAGCTGTATCAATGATTTGCACATTAATATTGGTTCTAGATGCATCTTTAACATAAGTCAAGCCAATTTTTGAAGCTTTTTGTTTTACTTTTTTCCGTAAAGGAGCATTGTCTTGTTTGCTTAATAGTTCAAATAAATCTATTCCTTTATGTTGCCCCGTTTCTTTAGTTAAAATAATGGGAGCATAAATAGAATTCATGACACTATGCATATTTGCACTAATAATATGAATAGGTCTATTT
>JAJRPL010000202.1 GCA_024280815.1 Bacteroidota bacterium | reverse complement strand
GACTTAATATAATTCTAGATTCAGGATAACCAATCATTGAAACCGATTGAAAAGTAGTATTTGCTAAAATTAAAGCAGTTGGGTTTGCGTTACCAATATCTTCAGAAGCTAAAATCAACATTCTACGGGCAATAAATTTTAGATCTTCACCACCTTCAATCATTCTTGCCAACCAATATACAGCGGCATTTGGGTCACTTCCGCGGATAGATTTGATAAATGCAGATACAATGTCATAATGCTGTTCGCCAGTTTTGTCATACCTGACGGTGTTGGTTTGAACTTTTTCTAAAACCTTGTCATTCGTAATAATAACTTTTTCATCTTCTGAGTTGACAATTAATTCAAAAATATTCAATAATTTTCTAGCATCACCACCAGAGAGTTGCAACAAAGCATCCGTTTCTTTAAGCTTGATTTTCTTTTTTGAAATAATTTCATCTTTTGTAATCGCTCTGTTTAATAAAGCAATCAAATCATCCTTGTCAAAAGAATTTAAAATATACACCTGACAACGAGAGAGCAGGGCAGGGATAACCTCAAAACTAGGGTTTTCAGTAGTTGCTCCAATCAAGGTTACCCATCCTTTTTCAACCGCACCTAATAATGAATCTTGCTGTGATTTACTAAACCGATGTATTTCATCAATAAATAGAATAGGGTTTTTTGTAGTAAACAACCCACCACTTTGTTTGGCTTTATCAATCACTTCTCTAATATCTTTTACGCCTGAATTTATCGCACTTAGCGTATAAAAAGGGCGGTCTGATTCATTAGCAATAATATTTGCCAAGGTGGTTCTACCAATTCCTGGCGGTCCCCATAAAATAAGAGACGGAATAATACCTCGTTTGATGTGTGCAGTTAAAGCACCATTAGGGCCAACCAAATGTTGTTGACTAATATAGTCATCAAGGTTTTTTGGTCTTATACGTTCTGCTAGTGGTGGAATCATATTACAAAAATAGAGAAAACAATGCTTATAATTGTTTTAAGCCTGACAATTTGTACACTATTCCACAATTGGATGTATTTTTGTTATAGAAGTTGAAAAAGATAGCATAATAAACAATATCAACTTCCCTCCCGAGCTTGTGCTGAGCGAAGTCGAAGTAAGGGAGGCTAAGAGGTTATGAATTTACAAGAAGAACATAAACAATTTAAATTTTCGACACGAGTAATTGGTATTCCGCTTTATTTTGTGTTATTGCTATGGATTGTTTTTTGGGTAGAAGGTAAATACGGTCTTTATTTTACTAAATATGGACTCTATCCTAGAACTTTTAAAGGATTACGAGGAATATTCTTTTCGCCTTTTATTCATGGTGGTCTGAAGCATTTGTCAAACAATTCCATTCCAATATTTATTTTAATGACTACGCTGTTTTACTTTTATAGAAAAATTGCTATTAAAATTTTGATATACGGTACGTTATTGAGCGGTATATTAACTTGGATAATTGCAAGGCAGTCATATCATATTGGAGCGAGTGGAATTGTCTACCTTTTATTTAGTTTTATATTGTTTAGCGGATTGATTCGGAAATACTATCGATTGATAGCTGTATCTTTAATTGTTATTTTTTTATATGGAGGTATGATTTGGTATATTTTACCTGTAAAAGAAGAGGTGTCTTGGGAAGGGCATTTATCAGGTTTTTTGATCGGATTGTTATTTGCTATCATTTATAGAAAGCACGGACCACAAATGCCACAATATGATTGGGAAGTCCCCTCCCTAACCCTCCCCGAAGGGGAGGGAGAAATATCTGTTGCTATTTACCCAAAAGGTGAAAAAGTAATGGAGTTTCCTATTACTATTTTACCAGAAGAAAATAAGTATTGGCTTTTAGATGAAGAAGAATGATTCCCTTTTTCCTTCGGACATTTCCCCGAAGGGGAAAATTCTTGAAACGATTAATTGAAAATTTAGCATATAAATTTATTTCTTACACTGAACATTTACCCGTCCGTAGCTTTGGCGAAGGCGGGCTGCCTACTGCCGTTGTCTCACTACTTCATACAAAGCTACGCCACAGGCCACAGAAACATTTAACGAGGCAATATCACCTAATAATGGGATTTTAGCCTTAGAGTCAGCTATTTTAAGTATAGCTGGAGAGATCCCTTTATGTTCAGAACCCATAATTAAAGCTGTGGGTTTGTTTAGTTTAACATCATAAATAGTATCATCAGTCTTTTCAGTAATGGCGACTAGTTGAATACCTTCAGCTTGTAGATGATAAATGGCATCTAGCAAATGGGCTACTTTACAAATTGGAATTTTAAAAGCTGCACCAGCAGAAGTTTTTATAGCATCTGCATTTAACGGTGCACTCCCTTGGTTAGGGACAATAATCGCATCAACACCAGTACATTCAGCAGTACGTAAAATAGCACCAAAGTTTCTCACATCTGTAATTTGATCTAACAATAAGTATAAAGGATTTTCTTTTTTGTTTGCATTAATTATTTCTTCCAAATTATAAAATTCAACAGCTGAAATTTTTGCAACCACACCTTGATGATTCTGATTTTTTGAAAGATGATTTAATTTCTCTACAGGTACATGGCTAGAAGATATATGATGTCTTTTAATTAAGGTATTCAATTCTGAGAATAGATGTCCGCTCAATCCTTTTTGAATATAAACTTTTTCTAGGGATTGTCCTGCATCAATAGCTTCTATGATGGCTCTAATGCCGAAGATGGTTGTTTGAGTGTTTTGCATGGTGTAAAGGTAGTTATAAAAACTAGTATTTAAAGTGAATATTTTTTACAAAAAAAAGAGACAATCATTTTATGAAAGTCTCTTTTTAAAAAAAATATAAAAATTAATTATTTTATTTAGCCCACCATAGTTTAGTATCTAAATCATCTGGACCTTGAGCTGCTACTGCAGCATCATAATTAACTTTATTAATAGAAGGAGTTGTAGATGGGTATGCTTGTCTTTGAGGAACCCCAGTACCATTTAACATAATAGCAGGAGGTTGAATAGTAGCAGGACCACCAATTCTTCTCCATTCTGCCCAAGATTCATAACCTTGCATAAATAATGCAACCCATTTTTGTTCTGCAATAGATTGCATACCATTGTAGGTATAACCATTAATAAATGCAGTAGCGGCACCAGCATCTACACCCCATTGGTTCATAGATTCTTGAATAGCCATTTTAAAATGGTCTTGTGCAGAACCAGCCATCCAACCTAATTCTACAGCTTCTGCCATAGAAAAATGCATTTGAGCAGCAGTAAAAATCATTGCAGGAGCTGTACCATTTTCAATGATGTTTTTAGTGATAAAAGAAAAATTATCAACCAAATCATTACCACTTCCATATTCAGCACCAATAAAAGTGTTAGTACCAACAACTGGGTCAGCATATTTTGCCAATCTTGGGTCTTGAGGAGCAGTATTTGAACCATTACCAATCATATAATTCACTATTACATCACTCATTATCCAATCTTTTCTTCCTTCATCAACAAAACGATCCTGTAAAGGATGGTCATTATTATCATCTGATAGATAAGTGTATTTAATGTTTTCATTAGATGTCGTAATTACGTTTTCAATTGCTTCATTAAATTTGGTTTTTGCTAAACCTCCTAAATCTACATCTCTTTTAGATAAACGTAATGCCATTACTGCTTTTAATGTATTTCCAAATTGAATCCAACGAGCCATATTACCATTTAAAAGAATATCACCCTTTGGCGAAGGAGCTGTTAGGTCAATCATCCCTAAGGCAGTATCAATTTCATTAAATAAACCTTTGTAAACATCTTCTTGAGAATCAAATTTTGGTGTTTTATTCTCTTGCCCTTGTAAAGTTTCAGAATAAGGAATATATCCCCATCTGTCCGTCATAGTATGAAGAATATAAGCCCGAGTCAAAGTTGCTACTGCAATTGTGTTAGTAGCATCCAAGGCTTCAGAACCCGTTTTTACATTAATTACTTCTTGTAAATCTCTTAATGGACCAGCGTAATAAGTGTAATAATTCCAGTTAAAGTCAACATACCTACTTTCATCAGGGTATTGCCCATTTGCTAAATACTGAGAATACAACATGGCAGCTGTAGACATAACTAAACCACTAGGGGTCCATGGACGACCAATAGCCACCATAGAATTAGTTAGTAACCCAGCTGAAGGTGCTGTTGAAGGTGCATTCGGATTGTCATTTATATCCCCAAAGTCTACAGAATCACAAGCTATTATTGAAAGTGAAACAAGAGCAATGAGTACTGTTTTTGTTATTATTTTTTTCATTGTTATAAATATTAATTTTTTATAATTAAAATGTAAATCTAGCATTGATACCTATAGTACGAGCATTTGGCAATTGACCATTTTCAATCCACTCATAATTTTTTATACCATTTATTTCATTTCCGGCTCTCCTTCCTTCTAATTCTGAAGGGTCAACACCTTTTAGGTCAGATTTAATTAACCAAACGTTATTCGCAAACACTCCGATATTTATATCGCTAAAAGCTGTTTTCTCTAAAAATTTTGTAGGCAATTTATAACCAAATCTTATTGTTCTTAGCTTTATATAAGTTGCGTCATTCACATACTCTTCGTGAATATTTCTTAAATTATTTCTCCATAATACAAACGGGTTTACTAAAAATTCTTGAGGGTTTCCACTTGCATCTACACCAGAAGTCAATTGACCACCAGAAGTAGCATCAGCATTAGTCAAATTCACAGAGTATGCAGCATGTGTACCAGAACCAGAAACGGCATTACGTACAGGGTTTCCTAAACGGTTGTTTCCAACTGTTTCAGAACCTAGACCAGCATAGTTTCCATATCTTCTTGATACACCGTAGAATTTACCTCCATATTGAAAGTCAAAACCAAAAGCCAAATCAAAGTTTTTATAGGTAAAGCTTGTCGATGCACCACCAGTAAAATCTGGTAAAATAGAACCTAAATATTTATTTCTTTCATATTCATATAAACCATCGTCACCAAGTACTTTATTTCCTTTGTCATCACGTTTAAATGCATTACCATAAATGGCACCCCACTCTTCACCTACACGTTCTTGCAGTTGAGGTCCCCAACTTGATAGTATATTCACATCAACATCTTCAGCAATAAAATCTACTGTTCTTTTTAATGTTGCAAAGTTAATTGAGATATCCCAGCTGAAATCATCTGTTTTAATTGGTGTTCCTGATAAAGCAATCTCGAATCCTTTAAAACTTTGTTTACCTTCATTTGACCAATAACCTGTAATACCAGTAGAACCAGGTATAGTGACGAAAGAAGGTATTTTTTCATCTTTTCTATCAAAATATGTAAAATCAAGACCTAATCTGTTTTTAATAAATTTTAATTCAATACCATATTCAAGTTCCTTTCTTTGACCTCCTTCTAATTCCGGATTAACACCTGTATCTGGGACAGTAGAGGTTCCAGAAGAACCATAAGGATTTCTTGGGGTGTAAGTTTGTGAAAGTTGATAAGGTATAGGGAAAAATGGAGCTTCGGCATAACCTGCTCTTAATTTACCAAAAGATAAGATATCATTTTGGGGTATTAACTTTGAAAAAATAAATGAACCAGATAATGCTTTAGTTATTACTGAGTTTAGATCCTTTCTTGCAGTAGAGCTATAATCCATTCTATAACTTCCTTCTAAAAAGAACATTTCTTTGTAGCCAACAGTTCCTGTGGCAAACCAAGCTTTATTTTCAGTGTTAACTTTTAGATTAAAATTATTTGGTCTATCTTTAGATGTGCCAATGCTATAAAACCCGGGTGTAGTCATGCCTCCAACAGTTTGATCTAGTACGATTTCGAAATTTCTATCTTCAATTTGAACTCCAGTGCTCGCACTAAAACTAAAATCATTAAAGTCTTGACTGTAGTTAAGAACACCAAAAATTTCATTTTTAGTGTCCATTCTTTGCCATTCAGAATAACTTTCTTGTTCTAAACCTCCCCAACCAGTTCTTCTATTAGAAGCATAATGGTTAAAAGCTTTTTTATAGGCTATATTCGCATTAAAATTATCATTAAAGCTATAAGTTAACCCAACTTGACCATAAACAGCATTCTTAGTTTCATTGTTTATGTTTTCGTTAACAATAAAGAAAGGTGAATTCCAATATAATGGTCTTGCATTTCTAGGTCCATTAATATTCCAAGAAACAGGCTGTCCGTTTCTTTTATAGTCTCTTAACCTGTCTATATCTAATTGGCGTTGCCCCCATTGGTTGAAGTTTGAACCTAAGTTTCCATAACTATTATCTGGGTCATTTTTTGTTTTACGATTGTTATAGTTAATATTAGAATAAAAGTTTAATTTATCAGAAATGTCAAAATCTGTTTTTACACTAGCTATAGCGGTTTTTTGATTTGAGTTATCTCAAATAATTGTTTTATCTATATATCTAACGTTTCCATTTACAGAATAACCTTCACCACCTTTAGAAAAAGAGATTGAATTATCTGATGTTGTTCCTGTTCTATAAAAATCTTTAACATTATCAGGGTTTGCTGTCCATGGGCGTAATTTTCCAAATTCAGGATCTCCAGGAATCCAAGAATCCCAATGACGTACCATTTGACCTTCTAGTTTTGGTCCCCAAGACTCATCTGCAAAATAGGTAGGTAATTGTTGTCCGTCAAAAGCAGCCCAATCAGCAGGGTCATTATCAACATCATATACAAAAGGGGTAAAATACCCAATAGCACTAGTATATCTTTCAGGATGACCAGAAGGTTTTCCATCATTTGCATATCCACCACCATATTCATTTTGGTAGTCAGGTAAAGAATATACATTAGATAATGCATAACTACTATTAAAAGTAATCTTACTTTCACCATCTTTAGCTCTTTTGGTGGTAATTACAATCGCCCCATTTCTACCTTCAGGACCGTATAAAGCTGTTGCAGTTAAACCTTTAAGTACTGTCATGGTGGCGATATCTTCTGTGTTTAAATCTGCAGTTGTATTTAATTTAATACCATCTACTACATACAATACATTTTTATTACCTCTTAACCTAATGTCCGCACTTTTAAAAGAAGAAGTAGGCTGACCTGTAAATTGAATACCAGACACCTTACCTGCTAAAGCAGTAGAAATATCGGTTTCTCTTGTTTTTGTTAAGGCATCACCTTTTACAGTTTGTTGAGAGTAACCTAATGCTTTTGCTTCGCGTTTAATACCCAATGCCGTAATGACTACTTCATCAAGTACATTATCAGAGGCTAACACTGTATTTATAGTACTATTAGTACCCACAGTCGCTTCTTTGGTAGCCATACCAATAAAGCTGTATACAAGTATATCACCTTCATTGGCATTGATAGTATACTTACCATCAAAATCTGTTTCAGTACCTGTAGTTGTACCTTTTATTAATACACTAACTCCTGGTAATGGTCCTGATTCATCAGATACTGTACCAGAGATAGTTTTCTCTTGTGCAAATGTAAATTGCACTACAAACGCTAGTAATAGCGTTAAAATTCTAGTAAATCTTTTTTTCATGTTTGTATATATTTGAATTAATTGTGGCAAAAAT
>JAJRPL010000201.1 GCA_024280815.1 Bacteroidota bacterium | reverse complement strand
CTTTTTCCAGGAGAGAGTTTGTTTTACTTTGTTTCATTATCAATAAGTATTATTCTTTTTGAGGGCGGACTCACACTAAAACTTAAAGAAGTTAAAAACGTGAGTAGTGTTATTAGTAAATTAATAAGCTTAGGCTCTTCGGTAACCTTTATTGGTGCAGCAATGGCAGTACACTATATCTTTAATTTAAGTTGGCAAATTTCTTTTCTTTTTTCAGGATTAATTATTGTAACAGGACCTACCGTTATTACACCAATTTTAAGAAACATACCCTTAAAAAAAGATGTCTCTGCCATTTTAAAATGGGAAGGGATATTGATTGACCCCATTGGTGCTTTAGTAGCCGTATTGGTTTTTGAATTTATCTCAGTAGAAGGTGGTGGCGAATTTACACTAACTGCTCTTACTGAATTTGCTAAAATTGTACTGTTTGGTTCTACTTTTGGTTTCACTTTTGCACATGCTTTGAATTTTGCAATGAATAAAAAATGGATTCCACATTATCTCTTAAATGTATTTGCTTTGGCTTCAGTATTAGGTGTATTTGTATTGTCTGATAGTTTTGCTCATGAATCTGGTCTATTAGCTGTTGTTGTGATGGGAATGGTACTAGGAAACTCCAATTCACCCTATTTAAAAGAACTCTTATATTTTAAAGAATCACTGAGTGTTTTATTAATCTCTATCCTTTTTATTTTGCTTTCTGCGAATATAAACATGGAAGAATTGTACTTAATTTACAATTGGAATACGGTACTTTTATTTGTTTTGATTGTGTTTGTAATCCGCCCAATAGGCGTGTTTTTAAGTACACATAACTCTTCACTTAAACTAAATGAAAAATTATTTATCAGTTGGGTAGGTCCTCGTGGAATTGTAGCAGCAGGAATCGCCTCTTTATTTGGAATAAAATTAGCCAAAGAAGGTGTCGCTGGTGCTGAATATATTACACCTTTGGTTTTTATGGTAGTATTAGGTACTGTTTTATTAAATGCGACAACAGCACGTTTTTTTGCCAAAATAGTTGGTGTTTTCTTAAAGAAATCAGAAGGAATATTGATTGTGGGGGCTTCAAATGTTTCTAGGTTGATTGCTCAATATTTACATAATAATGACAGGCATGTAGTTTTGATAGATAGTAACAAAACCAATATAAAAAAGGCTCAAGAAATAGGAATAGAAGCTTTGGTTGTAGATGTTTATTCTAATTCTTTAGAAGATGATGTTGAACTTAATGATATGGGGTATGTAATGTGCATGACAGGAAGTTCTGATATTAACGAATATGCTATCAATAAATTTAAAAAACAATTTGGTGAAAATGGGACTTTTAGATTGGTTACCCCTGAAGAAATGAAAGATATGAAAAATAGTCCAAAAGAAGGTTTGTTTTCTCATACCGATGATTTCGAATTGCTAACCAAAGTTGCAATGGATTATCCTTTCATTCACGAACTAGAAATTCAGGATAAAGAACACTTTAATAAATTAATAGAAATTACAAATCTTGATTTAGATAATATTCCTTTGTTTATTAAAGATCCTAATGGTGAATTAGAAATTATCTCATCTTATAATAAAGATAAAGAGATAATTAAACAAGGTTGTAAATTAGTTTATCTTGGTAAAGAGATTACAGAATAGTTAAATATACCTATAATTATTGTAAATTTGTAACCTAACCTAAAAACTATTATTATGGGACTGTTTGGATTTTTTAAAAATATATTTGGCGGAGCCAAAAATGTAGCAAATACTGTTGTGGATAAAACAGTAGATTTAGCAGAAGATGCTGTTGATTTGGCCAAAGATGCAGGTCACAAAGTAGCTGATGTTGCTGAAGACGTTTATGAAGGAACTAAAGACGTAGCAGGAAAAGTAGCTGATAAAGCTGGAGACGTTGTTGAAGCTGGAGTTGATATGGCAAAGGATGCAGGAAATGCTATTGCCGATACAGCTGGTGACGTTTATGAAGGAACTAAAGACGTAGCAGGAAAAGTAGCTGATAAAGCTGGAGACGTTGTTGAAGCTGGAGTTGATATGGCAAAGGATGCAGGAAATGCTATTGCCGATACAGCTGGTGATGTTTATGAAGGCACAAAAGACGTAGCAGGAAAAGTAGCCGATACAGCTGGTGACGTTGTTGAAGCTGGAGTTGATATGGCAAAGGATGCAGGAAATGCTATTGCCGATACAGCTGGTGATGTTTATGAAGGCACAAAAGACGTAGCAGGAAAAGTAGCCGATAAAGCTGGTGACGTTGTTGAAGCTGGAGTTGATATGGCAAAGGACGCAGGAAATGCTATTGCCGATACTGCTGGTGATATTGTTGAGGGAACTAAAGATGTAGCAGGAAAAGTAGCAGATAAAGCAGGTGATGTTGTTGATGGAGCCGTTGATATGGCAAAGGATGCAGGAAATGCTATTGCCGATACAGCTGGTGATGTTTATGAGGGAACTAAAGACGTAGCAGGAAAAGTAGTCGATAAAGCTGGTGACGTTGTTGAAGCTGGAGTTGATATGGCAAAGGATGCAGGAAATGCTATTGCCGATACTACTGGTGATATTGTTGAGGGAACTAAAGATGTAGCAGGAAAAGTAGCAGATAAAGCAGGTGATGTTGTTGATGGAGCCGTTGATATAACAAAGGATGCAGGAAATGCTATTGCCGATACTGCTGGTGATATTGTTGAGGGAACTAAAGATGTAGCAGGAAAAGTAGCAGATAAAGCTGGTGACGTTGTTGAAGCTGGAGTTGATATGGCTAAGGATGCAGGAAGTACTATTGCTGATACAACAGGTGATATTGTTGAGGGTGCTAAAGATGTTGCAAGCAATGTAGCTGATAGTGCTAGTGATGCTGTTGATGGAGCAGCAGATGTTATAGATGATGCATCTGATAAAGCATAATCACTAATCTAAAAAACTAATTTAACAAAAAATCTCAGCGTAAGCTGAGATTTTTTGTTTCTAATATTAAAGACTCTAAAGGTAATTAACGTGAGTTCGACATATTAATAATTGTAATTTTCTGTTAATCAGGCGTTTAATAGTTAAGTGTCATTCAGTCCCGAAGATTCGGGAGTAATGAGGGACGAGTGGAGTGAAGAATCTCAATTAATTTCAATAGAGATTCCTCCTACGTCGGAATGACATAATACTGATAATCATACACTTATCAATTGCATGTACTTTTGTTTATGTCTAACTCACGTTAATTAGAATTTATTCTTTAAAATTTCTTTAGTTTCTTTTAATATAATGTAAGCCATATTAAAAGAATTTCATATGAAAAAAGTATGCTTTTTATTAATGGTAATGTCACTGTTAAGTTGCACACATTATGAAATAAAAAATGATGGTGTGTATTATAAATCTTGGAATGAAAGTCAAGGTAAATCAAGTTATTTAATTCCTGAAGCTGATCAAAACACATTTGAAGTCTTAAGTGACAAACTTTATGGTAAAGATAAGAATTTTGTGTTTTTTGAAGGGCATGAAATTCCCGGTGCAGATCCTTTAACATTTAAATTATTAGAAGAGATGTATGCTGTTGATAAAAATAGAGCATTTCTTGCCGGAGATTCAATTGCCAATTCAAATTCAGATGGCTTTGAATTGATAAGTGATTTTTATTCTAAAGACAAAAAAGATGTTTATTATGGGACAAAACCTTTAAATGTTTGTTCAATTAAAAACTTTAAACTAGTTTATAAAGATGAAATGAGTTATTATACATGGTCAACAGATGGGTGTTATTATTACGTAAATAATTTTAAGATTCCTTCTAAAGATTATAAAAACGTTAAGTTATTTAAAGAGAGTGCTGGTTTAGCAATGGATAGTAAAAATGTCTATCATTTAGGTAGAAATATCATTTTTAATGAAAAAGGAGAAAGAATTTTAGATACAATTGATATTGCTAGTTTTCAAGTAACAGATTATATTTCTTGTAATGATAAATTTGGATGTATTAATGTTTATCATGGTAGAGATGATTGTGATTAAATAGTATGTTATTTTTATTCACTAATCATTCTTCCAATACTGAGGCTTAGTATTCTCACTAACCTGATTCCAATAATCTTGATTTACAATATGACCGTCAAAGGTTTTAAGCTTACGCTGAAATACCCAAACGGTAGGATTAAAAACCATATCAGTAACGGCAACAGTATATAATTGAGGCTCTTCTTCGGTTTTTCTTTTTTCTTCTTGAATAAGAACTTCAAACCCATTATGTTTCAACAATTTTTTTAAAAAATCTGCTCGACCTTTTTCAATCTTTTTCTCTACAAAAGTGACTCTTGTTTCTTCTATACTTCCAAATAAATGTTTTCCGGTTAGTCCCATTTTTTTAATTTAAAAAATTTGTGCTTATGGTATAAACATACTCGTATAACGGACTATACATTCCTGCCACTAAAATACCTATTGCTGCTAATATGAGACCTAATTTCATAAATAATTTAGAATTAAAATAAGGTATGGCATCTTGATTTTTTCGTAAAAACATAGCTCTTATTACCAATAAATAATAATATAAAGATATGGTAGCATTTACCACACCTATAAATACCAATACGTAATATCCTTTACTAGCGGCGGCGGCATATAAAAAGAACTTACCAAAAAAACCTGCTAATGGTGGTATTCCTGCTAAGGAGAATAAGGCCAACATTAGTAATAGGCTCAACTTAGGGTTGGTACGGTATAAGCCTTCGTAATCGTCAATATTTTCTTTGCCAGATACTTCAGAAATGGCTTGAACAACACCAAAAGCACCTAAATTTGAAAAGATATAAACGGTTACAAAAAACAGGACTGTTGTTAAACCTAATTCATCTACAGAGAGCATTCCTAACAAAATAAAACCTGCTTGTGCTACAGAAGAAAATGCTAAAAAGCGTTTCATATTCTGTTGACGTAAAGCAAATAAGTTACCAATGGTCATGGTAGCAATAGCAACAATATAGATAATTTTACTCCAAAAAGGTAACAATGGTTTTAATACCGTAAATAATAGAATGACTAAGATAACAACAGCTGCACCTTTAGAGATTACTGATAGATACGAAGCTACATTTATAGGTGCTCCTTCATAAACATCAGCTGTCCAAAAATGGAATGGAGCTAGAGATATTTTAAATGCCAATCCAGAAAAGAATAAAATAAAGCCTAAAATAGATAGATTTGATACCGTTAATGTTGTGGCGATAACATCAAAATAAAGACTCCCTGCTGTGGCATATAAAAATGAGATTCCGAATAATGCTGTTCCAGATGCTAATGCTGATGACAAAATATATTTTACACCTGCTTCGGCAGATATCCGTTTAGAAGTTTCATAGGCAACTAGTGCTGCAACAGGTAAAGTTGCTAGTTCCAGTCCGAGATAGAACATCAAGAAATCACCAGCAGAAATCATAAAATACATTCCTAATAATGAGGATAAGAGTAGCAAAATAAACTCTGTAGCTTTATTCTGTTCAACTATTTTTTCTTTAAGCCAATCAGCTGATTGTAATAAGACAATTAAAACACCAACATTCAATACATTTTTAAAGTAAAAAAGAAGTGTGTTTGTTTTAAACATACCTCCAAATAAATCCCCATCAGCTAAAGGAATAAACCCAATTGCAGTATGAATTGTAAAAAGTAGTATTGCAAAAGAAATAACATTTCCTTTTTGTTTTTTGTTCGTAAAAATTTCAAAAACAAGTAGAGTTAGAAAGAGGAGTAGTAATCCTAATTCAAAACGCATTAAAAGGAGATTATTTATATTCATTATCTTAAATTAAACGTTCTAAGAACGGTGTAACACTTTCTTTTATCATCTCACTTAATCCAAAAGGCATCATACCAATAAATACTACGGGTATCATTAATAAAACTAAGCCTACTTTTTCATACCATGTTGCTTTTGGCAACTCAGCATGTTCTTCGTTTACCAAAGGTCCCATCATAATCTTACCTACCATCCTTAAGATATATACAGCAGTAACTACTATTGATGAAACTACAATTATGGTTAATATTCTACGAAATGTATCTGTATGTTCAAAAGCACCTACAAAAATGTTCATCTCAGCAACAAAACCACTAAATCCTGGTAAACCTAAATAGGCCAATCCGGTAATGACATAAACAGAACCTATAAAGGGTAATATTTTCATAATCCCGCCTAATTTTGCAATATCTCGTGTATGTGTTCTTCCATAAACCATCCCTATTAAGGCAAAGAATAATGCGGTTAATAATCCGTGAGACAGCGATTGAATTATCGCACCAGTCCAAGCTGTTTTATTAAGCATCAATAAGGCAAATAACACTAAACTTAAGTGACTTACAGAGGCATATGCATTGATATACTTTAAGTCTTTTTGCATCACAGCAGCAAGTGCCCCATAGATAACTCCTATGGTTGTTAATACTAAGAAAAAGTCTGTCCAATTTATAGCTCCTTGAGGCAGTAAATACATCGCGATTCTAAAAACACCATATCCTCCTAATTTCATTAAAACACCTGCATGAAGCATAGATACAGCTGTTGGCGCTGAAGCATGACCCGAAGGAGACCAAGTATGAAATGGGAATAAGGCTCCTATTACGGCAAAACCTATAAATACAAAAGGGAAAAATAGATTTTGAGCAGCTACAGGAATATTTACTTGAGCAATTTCTAAAATATTAAAAGTTAAAGCACCTCCATCTGCATTTGAATTGAAATAGATTCCGAAAATTCCAACCGATAAAAGGGCAGAAGCAGCCATCAACATTAAGGTTAATTTCATAGCAGAAAACTCTTTAGGGCCAGAACCCCAAATGCCAATAAGCAAATACATGGGTATTACTGCAATTTCATAAAAAACGAAAAGTGTAAATAAATCTAATGAGATAAAGAATCCGAAAACACCTGCAGATAAAATAATGAGTGTAATAAAGAATTCTTTGGGTAAATCATCTATTTTCCATGAAATAAAAATACCTGCAACAACAACAATAGCTGTTAATGCAATCAACACCCCAGAAATAGCATCTACACCAATAGCATAATGAATATTAAATGATTCATACCAAGTATAATCTTGGGTAAAAACCATAATATCTTTGTTTATAGCTCGTTCTTTTAAATAGGCAAAAATTAAGTTGATTGCCATACCTAGCTGCACAAGCATACCTACTAAAGAAATAATTCGCACTTGTTTTAAACCTTTAGCAAAGACTAAAACAAGAACTGTTAGTATTGGTACTACAACAAAAAGTGTTAAAATATCCATGCTCTATTTTTAAAATTCCAAATCTCAATCCCATTAACTATTGGGGAAAATTCCAAATCATTTATTCTATTTTTCCTTTTTACAACCATAAATAAAATATTACAATGGCTAGAATTACACCTCCACTTATAAATGCCATGGCATAATCTTGAAATTTTCCCGATTGTAATCCTTTTATTTTATTAGAAAATGAAACTGTCATATTTCCTATACTCACCATTGTTGCATCAACAACATATTTATCGAACCATGCCATTGGAGCTGCAACCAATCCAAAGATGATACGCTTTGTTACGAATAAATAAATCTCATCAAAATAAAATTTATGATATGCCCATTTGTAGGTGACTCCAAACGTATTTGAGATCTTATCAGGTAAATTCGTCTCTTTTTTATATAAAATATAGGCAATAATAATCCCAAGAATACCAACTCCAGAAGCTATTGCTGCCAGTGAATAATTCAAATGTGCTTCAAAGGGAATATGGTCTGCAGATACAAATTCACTAAAATGAATATATCCACCAACAACACTCATCACAGCTAAAAACAGCATGGGGAGTGTCATTGACCAAGGTGATTCATGTGGTATATGTTCGTATTGCGTGTCTTTTCCCCAAAAAATTCCGAAATACAATCTAAACATATACAAAGCTGTTAAACCTGCCACCGCAACACTACTGATATAAATAAGCATATCATGTTCATAAGCTGCCGCTAAAATTTCATCTTTACTAAAGAAGCCTGCAAAGCCTGGAACACCAGAAATAGACAATGCTGCAATCAAAAAGGTAATATGTGTAACTGGCATGTATTTTCGCAAACCACCCATATCTTTTAAATAGTTGCTATGAATAGCATGTATTACAGAACCAGCTGCTAAGAAAAGTAAAGCTTTAAACATGGCATGTGTAAACAAATGAAACATAGAAGCCATAAAACCTAAACCTTCATGGCCGTCGTATTTTGAAACACCAAGAGCCAACATCATATAACCAATTTGCGACATGGTTGAAAATGCCAAAACTCGTTTGATATCATTTTGTGTTAAGGCAATGATAGCAGCAAATAAGGATGATATTGCACCTACATAAGCCACAATAGTTAGTGCAAATCCATCTTCAACAAAATAGAAAGCCGGAAATAACCGTGCTACCAAATACACTCCAGCAACCACCATAGTTGCAGCATGTATCAATGCTGAAACAGGGGTTGGACCTTCCATAGCATCAGGTAACCAAATATGAAATGGTAACATGGCAGATTTTCCTGCACCACCCATAAATATTAAAAGTAATCCCCATGTAAAGACTGATAATCCCATAAAAGAGGTAGACGCCCAATTGCTAATCATAAATCCTTCTGGATTGTTTAATTCGGAAAAATCAAAAGTACCAGAGTAGTAACTCACTACTAAAATACCAATTAAAAATCCAAGATCAGCAAAACGGGTGACGATAAACGCTTTTTTTGCTGCAGCTACAGCTGATGGTTTTGTATAATAATAACCTATGAGTAAGAATGAGGATGCACCCACCAATTCCCAAAAAATATAAATTTGGAATAGATTTGTAGCCAATACAAGTCCTAACATTGAAAAACTAAACAAGGCGAGATAGGCAAAAAAGCGGGTATAGCCATCATCACCTTTCATATAACCTCTACTGTACAAGTGAACCATAAAGGAAATTGTAGTTACTACAATAAGCATCATTACAGAAATAGGATCTATTAATACACCCATATCAATATGGAGTTTATCGCTAAAAGCCAACCATGTTTGTTTGTAAACAAAGGTTTGATAGATGCCATTTACTTTTGCTTCAATATAATAGTGGTATGCTGTATACAATGATAACGCAAAAGAAGTTCCTAAACCTAAAGAACCTATCCATCCTGAGATTGAAGGTGGTATTTTTTTACTAAATAAACCTAATAGCAAGAATAATGCTAAAGGAATTAGTGGAATTGCTATAACGTAACTGTAGTTCATTTTTGATAATTAATATTTCATGATTTCAGTATCTTTCACTTCAACTGAGCTAACCAGCTTGTATAAATTAATAATAATAGCTATTGCTAATGCCGTTTCTGCGGCAGCTAAAGCAATGATAAAAATTGAAAAAATTGCACCTTGTAAAAAATCAGGATACAAGTAAGTATTTATGATTACAAAATTTATGGCAGCAGCATTTAATATCAATTCAATAGACATTAATACCATGATTAAATTTTCTCTAGTAAAAAATCCGTAGATTCCTATAAAAAACAGGACGCTTGATAGTGATAGTATTTCGTATATGCTTATGCCTTCTATCATTTATTGGTTTATTTTTCTCTATTCTCTATTCTCTATTCTCTATTCTCTATTCTCTATTCTCTATTCTCTATTCCATCTTCACCTTCTTTCAACCCCAATTGCTTCCCTTTAGCAATAACTATAGCTCCAATCATTACAGCTAATAGTAAAACACTAATCACTTCAAAAGGTAATATATAGCCACCATCTTCATAACTCAATAATTTCCTACCTATATCTTCAACTTCAATGGATTGATATGTATTAACCGTTTTAAACGGATATGTAAGTATTGCCCAAAGTGTAATTCCTAAACCAATAGCACTTAAAATACCTGCACTAATTTTTTTCTTTAAAGGGGTAACTTCTAATTCTAATTCTATATGGTGAATGAGCAATACAGAAAATATAAATAACACGACTACACCACCTCCATAAACAACAATCTGTATAGCTCCTAAAAAGCTATAATCAATTAAAAAATAGATTCCTGAAATACCCATTAATACAAATAAAAGGAACATTACAGCTCTTAAAACTTTACGACTTGAGACTGTTGCAATAGCAAAAACAATCATCAATACAGCTAATATGTAAAATAGAATTCTTTCCATAATTAATCTTCAATTCCGTCTTTTACTTTAGATCCGGGTTGATTCAATACTTTGGTTAATTGCGTTCTGTCATATACAGAATTTTCAAAGTTTTGAGCCCAAACTATAGCATCTGTAGGGCAAGCTTCTATACACAATCCACACATCGTACACATCGATAAATGATATATATGTTGATCTATCTTTTTTTTCTTTTTACCCGTTTCTTCAACAATAGCTCTATCCCAAATAATTTCAATAGTTCCATTTGGGCAGGCAATTTCACATTTCTGACAGCCTGTACATTGGTGCTCATTATTTTCATCATGAGGCATAACCACTTCACCACGAAAACGTTCAAACATTTTTAGTGTTTCTCTGTTATCTGGATATTGTTGTGTGAGTGTTCCTTTTCTAGCATTGATAAAATAACCACCCGTCACTCTCATGCCTGTAAGGAGAGTTTTTATTCCGTTGTATATGTCAGAAAAGTAACTCATATTATAATGTCCAGTTTAACCAAATGATAATTGCCATAAATACGATATTCACTAAATTTATGGGTAATAAATATTTCCATTCTAATGTTAATAATTGATCTACCCTTAGGCGTGGGAACGTCCAACGAAACCACATCATTAAAAATATAATAAGTAATACTTTTATAAAAAACCAAAATACCTCAGGAAACCATGTAATACTCTCTGTAATTCCAAAAGGAGAAAGCCATCCTCCAAAAAACAACACAACGGCTATAGATGCTATGATAAACATATTGATAAATTCTGCTAAGAAAAAATAAGCGAATTTCATTCCTGAATATTCTGTATGGAAACCTGCTCCTAATTCTGATTCTGCTTCTACTCAATCAAATGGTGCTCTATTGGTTTCAGCAGTACCAGCAATCATAAAAATCATAAAAGCAATAATAGCAGGTATATGTCCTTGCCAAATGAGCCATCCACCAGTACGTTGAATTTCAATAATTTCTGATAATTGCAAAGAGCCTGTTAGTAAAACCATGGTTAAAATTGATAAACCTACAGAGAGTTCATAACTTATGGTTTGTAAGCCACTACGCATGGCACCAATCAAGGCATATTTATTATTACTTGCCCAGCCGCCCACTAAAATTCCGATAACACCAATTGATGATATGGCTAGTAAAAAGAACATACCAATATTCAAATCAAAAGCTTGTAGTTGTTTAGAAAACGGAAAAATAGTCATAGCTAGTAATGCTGTGACAATAACAAAATATGGAGCCAAATTGTATAAAAACTTATCTACTCTATCCGTACTTGTTAATTCTTTGGAAACTAATTTTAATGCATCTGCCATGGTTTGGAAAATACCTCCTGGTCCAACACGATTTGGACCCATTCTTAGTTGAAACCAAGCGGCAACTTTACGTTCTAACAATACTAAATACAAACCAGCAACAGCAAACAAGGCTAGATAGGCAACAGCTATAAGTATCATCTCAGTGATACTAGCAGCACCTTCAGGCATAATTGAAAAAAGCCAATCGTGTATTGATTTTGTCATGATATTTCAAATTCCAAATTCCAAAAAGGATATTTTAAACATTTTGTAAAAAATTTAATTATATTTCTAAAAGCTATATTTACCATCAGTTTGAGTGCTATGCCTTAAGCATAGTGTATCGAGAACTTTTCTATGAATTAGACAACTTCTCGATACTATTTTTCTTCCTTTTCAATCAGAAAAATCACTCGAAGTGACAAATAGTATTATTTCTTTAATTTTATTCTTTTTCATAATCCCATCACCTATCTATATCAGGCACTACAATATCAATAGTTGCCATGATAGCAACCAAATCACCAATTTTAGAACCTTTAGCTATTTTATTTAAAACAGAAAGGTTAGAAAAACCTGGTGATCTAAATTTTAAACGATACGGATTTTTTGTACCAGTACTATTAACATATACGCCCAATTCGCCTCTCGCCGTTTCTACTCGTTGGTAATATTCACCTTTGGGTAATTTAATTACTGCTTTTGTCTGTATTTTAATATCTCCTTCTGGAATGTTATCAATGAGTTGTTCAACAATTGACAATGACTCCCATAATTCTTGAATTCGAACCTTATATCTAGATAAACTATCTCCTTCAGAGAATAAAACTTCATTAAAGTTTACCTTGTCATAGGCACTATACGAATGAATTTTTCGAATATCACATGAAACACCAGAGCCTCTTGCTACCGGACCAGATGCACCAAATGAAATGGCATCTTCTTTTGTCAAAACCCCAATGCCTTTTGTTCTTTTTTGGAAGATTACATTTCCTGTTAATAATCTATCGTATTCCGGAATTTTAGTTTTAAAATGAGTAATAAAATCTTTGACACGTTTCACAAAATTTGGATGAATATCAAACATTAATCCACCAGGAATATTATAGTTCATGGTTAAACGAGCACCACAAGTTTCTTCAAAAATATCATTAATCATTTCACGATCTCTAAAGGCATAAAAATAGGTGGTTAAAGCTCCAACATCCATGCCCATAACGCCCCACCATAGACAATGTGAAGCTATTCTGGTTAATTCGGCAATGATAGTTCTTATAACTTTTACACGTTCAGGAACCTCTATTTCAAGTCCTTTTTCTACCACTAAACAAACAGCTTCATTATTGATATGAGATGATAGATAGTCCATTCTATCCGTAAGGTGTACGATTTGCTGATAGCTATCACGCTCACACATTTTTTCGATAGAACGATGAATATAACCTAAATCAGGTTCAACATTTCTGATAATTTCTCCATCAATAGTTAAAATCAATCGTAAAACCCCATGCGTTGCAGGATGCTGAGGTCCCATATTAATGAAATATTCCTCAGTTTTAAAATTGGATTTTATGAGTTGGTCTTTTGACATTTATTGTTTCTCGCTAAGCTTTTGTAGCTTCTAATTTATTTTTCTCTGTGTATCTTTGTGCTCCTCGGTGTGCCTCTGAGAATTAATATCTCGCAAAGTCGCTAAGGCGCAAAAGTTGTATTTTTCTCTACTCTCTACTCTCTACTCTCTACTCTCTACTCTCTACTCTCTACTCTATTTTATCACCATATTAATTTCATCTACATAATCTTTTCGTAATGGATAACCTTCCCAATCTTCAGGTAAAAATAACCGTTTTAAATTCGGATGATTGTTGAATTTTATACCAAAAAAATCAAACACTTCCATTTCATGAAATTCAGCTGTATACCAGATATCTGAAACCGTATCTACCATTGGATTTTCTCTATCAGCTGTTTTAACTTTTACAACAATATTATGGCGAAATGTAGTTGATTCTAAATGATAGATAACACCTAATTCCTCACCCCAATCTATACCTGTTAAACAAAATAAATAATCGAATTTTAAGTTAGTATCTGCTTTTAACTGTTTACAAATAGTATACAATTCTTCTTTTGGAACAGTCACATTTAAAAACTCAGATTCTTCTTCAGAAAATTCTAATTTATCTGACCAACTGGTTATGATATGTTGTATTTCTTGGTTTGTCATTTGTTTCTATAATCTATTGTCCTTCATCAAATCCGTCTATAGGATTTTTTTTATGTGTCATATTTTCGGTTCGAATTTTTTCTTGTAACATAATCATTCCTTCTAAAAGGGCTTCTGGCCTTGGCGGACAACCAGGCACATACACATCTACAGGAATTACATGATCAGCACCTTTAACCACAGAATACGAATTGTAAAAGAAAGGTCCTCCAGAAATGGCACAAGCACCCATAGCAATAACATATTTGGGTTCTGCCATTTGATCGTATAATCTACGTAAAACAGGAGCCATTTTATTGACTATGGTTCCAGCGATAATAATTAAATCTGCTTGTCTAGGCGAAGGTCTTGCTACTTCAAAACCAAAACGTGACCAATCGTGTTTTGCAGCACCACTTTGCATCATCTCTATAGCACAACAACTGGTGCCAAAATATAAGGGCCAAAGTGAATTCGAACGTCCCCAATTGATAACTTTATCTAAGGAAGTTACCACAATATTACCACCATTACCCCCAGGTATGACTTTACCTGGAAATTCTGTAGGAACAATTTGTTTGTTTCCTTCTGCTTCAGATTGATTTAAAAAGCGTGTTTTTTCTATTCCCATTGTAAAGCTCTTTTTGTGTAGGCGTATAATAATCCTAAGCCTAAAATGAATAAAAAGATAATAATTTCTACCAAAGCAACAGTTCCTATTTCTTTAAAAACTACTGACCAAGGAACTAAAAATGCAACTTCAACATCGAAAATTAAAAATAGTATTGCAAATAAATAATAGCCTACTTTAAATTGAATCCAAGTTGGCCCAATGGTTTCCACACCACATTCATAAGGGTCTCTTTTTTGTTTATTGTCAGATTTGTGTGAAATTAAACCTGATAAAGCATTTGCACCAGCAACGAGTGCTATACCTGCAAAAAGAAAAACGATAATGGCTTCGTACCCCATAATTATTAATTAAAATTTCCAAAATCTAATACAAAAGTAGACCAATACTATTTTGTGACAACTGACAATAATCAGTTTATATTTAAAAACAGAATAACAATAGTTATTTATATAAAATTTGTTTATTTCACTTCATACGTTTCTCCACTAAAGAATAAATCGTCAACTTTTTTAAATTTTGAATTTGCACTTACTTCTTTGGTTAGGGCTTCTTCTCTTGCTTCAAAAGTTAATTCTTCTACTGCTCTAATAATTCCCGTTGCCAAAGGATATTCTAATCGTATTAACATGGAGTGTAATGTCGGATCGGGTTCTTTGGCATCATGAACTAAAAGGTCACTTTCGGTAATACCATTTTCACCAATAGTTACCACTTCCAACTTCAATCCATTCAATACTAATCCTTTATCACGTTCTTTTCCAAATAGCATTGGTTTACCATGCTCAAGATGTATTTGCTTATCTGCTCGTACAGCTTTGTCAGTTATATCTTTAAAACAACCATCATTAAATATAGGGCAATTTTGTAGTACTTCAACTAAAGATGTTCCTTGAAATTTTTCAGCATCAATAAATAACTGAGTCATTTCTTTTGGTGTATTACCGCCAATTCTTGCAAAAAACCGTGCTTGAGCTCCAATAGCCAATTCACCTGGTTGAAATGGAGGTTGTGTATTTCCGTAAGGAGATGTTTTTGTTTTTTGACCTATTAATGATGTTGGTGAAAATTGTCCTTTGGTTAATCCGTATATTTCATTATTAAATAGAATCATATTTAAGTTAATATTTCTTCGTAACACATGAATAAAATGATTTCCGCCAATGGCTAAAGAATCACCATCGCCAGTAATTACCCATACACTTAACTTAGGATTTGCCAATTTAACACCACTTGCAATTGCAGCTGCACGACCATGAATACCATGCATTCCATAAGTATCCATGTAATATGGAAAACGAGAAGAACACCCTATACCTGAAATAAATACTACATCCTCTTTTTTAACTCCTATTTCAGGTAAGGCCTTTTGCATTGACCTTAATATTACATAATCATCACAGCCTGGACACCATCTAACTTCTTGATCGCTTGCAAAATCTTTAAACGTATATTTTGTTTCTTGAGTCATAATTATTTTATCAATGTTTTAAATTTTTGTACAAGTTCACTGGCACCAAATGGTAAGCCTTGCATTTTATTATATTGAGAAAATTCAATATTGGTAAAATTCATTCTTAGAAGAGACACTAGTTGACCATTATTTAGTTCGCAAACAATAATTTTTTTAAATTTAGAAAAGATAGCTTCTGTATTTTTTGGAAACGGATTGATATAATGGAAATGAGCATGCCCAACTTTATATCCTTCTTCATTTAACTGTTTAGCCGCTGAATGTAAACTACCAAAAGTTCCTCCCCAGCCAACAATTAATAAATCTCCTTCTTCATTAAAGTCTGATTTTAAATCAGGAATACTATTTTGGACTCTTTCAACTTTTTCAGCTCTAATATTGGTCATGTATTCATGATTTTCTGGCACATAAGATACATTTCCCGTTGTTTTATCTTTTTCTAAACCACCAACACGATGTTCAAAACCTTTGGTACCTGGAATTGCCCACTCTCTTGCGAGGGTAACAGCATCTCTATCATATACATTCCATTTTTCAGAATCGCCACCACTTATCTGTTTGTGCGTTATTGGAGGCATATCTTTGATTGATTTTATTTTCCAAGGTTCAGAACCATTAGCAATATAGCCGTCAGTTAATAACAACACAGGAGTCATATGTTCTAAGGTTAATCTAGCTGCTTCATATGCCCAATCAAAACAATCTGCAGGAGTACTTGCGGCAATTACAATTAACGGACTCTCTCCGTTTCTACCATACATGGCTTGCAGTAAATCGGATTGCTCTGTTTTTGTAGGTAAACCTGTTGATGGTCCGCCACGCTGCACATTTACAATCACTAGAGGTAATTCAAGAATCATTGCCAAACCAATGGCTTCACCTTTTAAAGCTAAACCTGGTCCAGATGTAGTTGTAATGGCAAAATCTCCTGCAAACGAAGCTCCTATAGCGGAGGTTACTCCTGCTATTTCATCTTCTGCTTGAAATGCTTTTACGCCAAAATGTTTGTGTTTTACAAGTTCGTGTAAAATATCAGATGCAGGTGTAATTGGGTAAGAACCTAAAAATAATTCTAATCCGCTTTTTTCTGCAGCAGCTAAAAACCCCCATGCTGTGGCTTGATTTCCATTAATAATTCTATACGTACCTTTTGGCATTTTAGAAGGTGAAATAGAAAATGAATTTGGAATTAATTCTAAGGTTTCAGCAAAGAAATAACCAGTCTTTAAGACTTTTGAATTAGCTTCAGCAATCAAAGGTTTTTTTTGAAACTTTTTTTCAAAGAAATCTAAGGTATGATTCATATCTCGATCATACATCCAATATACCATTCCTAAAGCAAACATATTTTTACTTCGGGTAATACTTTTATTGTCTAACCCTTGTAGCTCTTTTAGAGATTCTTTGGTTAAAGAAGTCATAGCAACTTCAATAACACGATAGTTATTTAAGCTTCCATCTTCTAATGGATTACTAGCATATAATGCTTTCTCTAGGTTTTTTTTAGTAAAAGAGTCGGTGTCAATTATAATAGTATGACCAGCCTTTAAAGCACTTAAATTTGTTTTTAGAGCTGCAGGATTCATACAAACCAGTAAATCTAAATCTTCACCAGGTGTACTGATTTCTATACTACCAATATGTACCTGAAAACCAGAAACACCATATAAACTACCTTGTGGAGCTCTAATTTCTGCAGGATAATTGGGAAAAGTTGCTACATCATTTCCAAACATTGCCGACGTATCTGTGAATTGCATTCCTGTTAATTGCATTCCGTCACCAGAATCTCCAACGAATCTTATAACTACCGCTTCTAAGACTCCTGGTTGTGGATTTTTTATAGTTGTTGCCATATAAATTTGTACTAAATGAAATTTTTATTAAATTTATCAAAAATAAGTTCACTTTTTCAAAAGAAGTATGACATTTATCATTATTCTTTTGTTGAAAAATTACTATCTTTACATTTCAATTTCACTATAAATATAGAAAAATTATGGCTATTATTATTACCGATGAATGTATTAATTGTGATGCTTGTGTTTCTGAGTGTCCAAATCATGCAATTTATGAACCAGATCAAGAATGGTCTTTTGCTGAAGAAACATCTTTAAGTGGTACAGTTACTTTACCTAATGGGAGTGAAGCTGATGCAGATGCAGAAAACGAACCTGTTTCTGATGAATTTTATTTTATTGTTACCGATAAGTGTACAGAATGTAAAGGTTTTCATGACGAGCCTCAATGTGCTTCTGTTTGTCCGGTAGACTGTTGTATTTTGGATGAAAATCATGAAGAAACAGAAGAACAATTATTAGAGAAAAAAGTATGGTTACATGGTGAATAATACTGTGATGCTACATATATTTTATAGATAAATATTTTCATTTTGCTTTAGCTAAGGCAATTTTATAAAAATTGGAAAAACACTCTCAATACTAGTATTGAGAGTGTTTTTGGTTTTAGAAGAGTCGTTAAGGCCTGACAATTATCATAGATTACAAGAATAAGTAATTCTACTTTTACGCTGATTTTTAATAAAAACAGATAGTTGTTTTTGTAATTTTTTAAACTTAGATTATGAATTAGAGTTGGGCTCTATACTTACACAAAAATACTTGTTTTGGAGTGATTTATGAACGATTTAGTTTAGTGTAATCTGAGTTAAACTGCATAATACAGTGGTAAAATTTTATATAAATTATAAAAAGGCTATACAATATACTTATTATGCAAAAAAAAGTTAAAAAATTAATCTTAGATGGTAATGAAGCAGTAGCCCGTATTGCTCATAAAACAAATGAAATTTGTGCAATATATCCTATTACACCTTCCTCTCCAATGGGAGAACACGCTGAGGCCTATAGTGCAAATAAACAAACTAATATTTTTGGAGATATTCCTCATATTATAGAAATGCAAAGTGAAGGTGGTGCAGCAGGAGCTGTCCATGGTAGTTTGCAAGGAGGAGCATTAACCTCAACATTTACAGCATCTCAAGGCTTATTATTGATGATTCCTAATATGTATAAAATTGCAGGTGAATTATTGCCTACAGTTTTTCATATTGCAGCTCGGACTATAGCAACACATGCTTTGTCGATATTTGGAGACCATTCAGATGTTATGGCAACACGCCAAACAGGTTTTGCAATGCTTTTTGGAGGAACTGTACAAGAAGCACAAGATTTTGCGCTAATAACTCAAGTAGCGACATTAAAAGCAAGAGTACCCTTTTTAAATATTTTTGATGGATTCCGTACTTCACATGAAATTCAAAAGATTGATGATATTTCAGATGATGTAATTAGTAAAATGATGCCATTAGATAAAATAATGGAACATAAGGAACGAGCTTTAAACCCTAAAAATCCAGTAATCCGAGGTACATCACAAAATCCTGATGTGTTTTTTCAAGCGCGAGAAGCTGCCAATTTATTTTATGAGCGTACACCATCTATTGTTCAAGATTCAATGGATGAGTTTTATAAACTTACCGGTAGAAAATATGAATTGTTTGATTATATTGGACATCCTGAAGCAACAAACGTAATTATTTTGATGGGTTCTGGCGAAGGACCAATCCGTGAAACAATAGATACCATGCTTACTGATGGTGAAAAAGTAGGTGCATTAATTGTACGCTTATATAGACCATTTGACATTAGTTATTTCATTGGTAAAATCCCAAATACAGCGCAAAGAATTGCAGTAATGGATCGTACCAAAGAATCTGGTAGTGTTGGAGAACCTTTGTATTTGGATGTAGTTTCTGCTTTTGTAGAAAGTGATAAGCAATTGCCTAAAATTATTGGTGGACGTTACGGATTATCATCTAAAGAATTTACACCAGCTATGGTAAAAGCAATTTATGATAATTTAAATGCCAAAACTCCAAAAAACCACTTTACGGTTGGTATTATTGATGATGTTTCCAATACAAGTATTGAAGTAAATAAAGTATTCAACACAAAAAAACATACATTTAACTGTTTGTTTTATGGCTTAGGCTCTGACGGAACGGTAAGTGCTAATAAAAACTCGATTAAAATTATTGGAGATACAACCGAACATTATACGCAAGGTTATTTTGTATATGATTCAAATAAAGCAGGTTCACAAACGGTATCTCATTTGCGTTTTGGTCCAGACCCTATTTATTCAACTTATTTAATTAATACAGCAGATTTTATTGCCTGTCATCAATACAATTTTATAGATAAATATGATATTGTTGCCAAAGCAAAAAAGGGAGGAACATTCTTGTTAAATGCACCTTATTCAAAAGATGAAATCTGGGAGCGTTTACCTGTAAAAACGCAGCAACGTATTATTGACAAAGAATTAAAGTTTTATATCATTGATGCCTCTAAAGTTGCTCAAGAAGCAAAATTAGGAAGAAGAACAAATACGATTTTGCAAACCTGTTTCTTTGCCATTTCTGGGATATTACCAAAAGACGAAGCAATACAACGAATTAAAGATGCTATTGTAAAATCATATTCTCATAAAGGAGATGAAGTTGTACAAATGAATTTTAATGCCGTAGATAAATCACTAGAAAATTTAGTTGAAGTCGATTACCCAAAAGTAGTAAATGGTAGTAAAGCATTTAAATCGTTTGTTACTAATAAAGCTACAACATTTACCAAAGAAGTGTTGGCCATGTCTATGGCGGGTAAAGGCGATGTATTACCTGTGGGTGTTTTTATGCCTGACGGAACTTTCCCTACGGGAACTTCTCAATATCAAAAAAGAGATATTGCAGACTTTATTCCTGTATGGGATGATGTAGATTTGTGTACACAATGTAATAAATGCGTTTTGATTTGTCCTCATAGTGCTATACGTGCCAAAGTTGTAAATGAATCTATGTTAACTGATTTTCCAACAACTTTGGCTAGTGTAGCTGCCAAAGGAAGACCATTTGATAAAGAAGCAGATAAGTATGTATTGCAAGTTTCTCCTTACGATTGTACAGGTTGTGATCTTTGTGTTGCAGTTTGTCCTGCCATAAGTAAAGAAGACGAAAACTTTAAGGCCATTAATATGCATTCTAAAAAAGAGGTTGCAGAGGCAGAGGCCGTAAACTGGGATCATTTTATTGACTTACCAGATTATGATAGAAAAGAACTAAAAATTAGCACTGTTAAAGGATCTCAATTTTTACAACCTTTATTTGAATTCTCAGGAGCATGTTCAGGTTGTGGAGAAACACCATATATTAAATTGTTAACCCAACTTTGGGGAGATAATATGGTTATAGCCAATGCCACAGGATGCTCTTCAATTTATGGAGGTAATTTACCAACAACACCATACACAACAAATAAGGAAGGACGTGGCCCCGCTTGGGCAAATTCACTATTTGAAGATAATGCTGAGTTTGGTTTAGGCTTGAAATTAGCATTAAATGCCAAACAAGCTAGGGCTCAGAAATTGATAAAAATTTTAGAACCAGAAATTGGTAAGGAATTAGTAACGGCGATTCTAGATAATGAAGAACGCGATGAAATTACCAAAGCCTTACAGTTTGAAAATATTAGTAAACTAAATGTTATTCTTGAAAAATCTGAGGCTAAACATGCTAAAGAATTAATACAATTGTCTGATAACTTAGGTAGAAAACACCTTTGGGTATTTGGAGGTGATGGATGGGCATATGATATTGGTTATGGTGGGTTAGATCATATTTTATCTTCTGGAGAGAATATAAATGTATTGGTGATGGACACTGAAGTGTATTCTAATACAGGTGGGCAAACCTCAAAAGCAACACCAATTGGAGCAAGTGCAAAATTCTCTATTGCAGGAAAAAAGACCGCTAAAAAAGATTTAGCCTTACAAGCAGTTTCTTATGGTAGTGTCTATGTAGCACAAGTTGCCGTTGGAGCAAAAGATATGCAAACCATTAAAGCCTTTAAAGAAGCTGTTGCGTATGATGGTCCATCAATAATTATTGCATATTCTCATTGTGGAGAGCATGGTTATGATTTAAAGTTTGGTGCAGAACATCGACAAGTAGCTGTAGAAACAGGTTATTGGCCATTGTTCCGTTTTAACCCTGACAACCCTAAAGGCAAAAAATTTAAATTAGATTCTAAAGCACCTAAAGGAAATGTAGCCGACTTTATGTATAAAGAGGCTCGTTTTGCACGTGTTAAAAAGATGGATGAGAAATTTGCAGCTCAATTATTAGAAAAAGCACAAGAAGGTGTTGATGATAAATGGGAACGCTTGCAGATTTTCAGTAATTTGTAATAAAATAGACCTCACAGGTTTTGAAAACCTGTGAGGTCTATTCTTGGTTTTTCTTTATCGTGAGTAATCTAAATCTATTATAAGTTAAAAATGTTGAGTTTTATAATTAAAACTCAGTATTTTTGGTTATCACCTCCGATTAATCATTCAACTTCAAAACCGCCATAAACGCCTCTTGAGGTATTTCAACATTACCCACTTGACGCATTCGTTTTTTTCCTTTTTTCTGTTTTTCTAGGAGTTTACGTTTACGCGAAATATCACCTCCATAACATTTGGCAGTAACATCTTTTCGTAATGCTTTTATAGTTTCACGAGAAATTATTTTTGCACCAATAGCTGCTTGAATAGGAATATCAAATTGTTGACGCGGAATTAACTGACGTAGTTTTTCGCACATTTTTTTACCTATACCATAGGCATTATCGGCATGTAATAATGCAGAAAGTGCATCTACAGCATCACCGTTTAGTAAAATATCAACTTTCACTAATTTAGATTCACGCATCCCAATAGGTGAGTAGTCAAACGAAGCATAGCCCTTAGAAACAGTTTTTAATCGGTCATAAAAATCAAAGACAATCTCTGCCAAAGGCATATCAAAAGTTAATTCTACTCTTTCGGTGGTTAAATAAGTCTGATTGGTAATTTCACCACGTTTTTCAATACACAAACTCATAACATTACCCACAAAATCTGATTTTGTAATGATAGAAGCTTTAATATATGGTTCTTCAACTCTATTTAGTTTAGAGGGTTCTGGTAAGTCAGATGGATTATTTACTAATAAAATAGTATCAGGATTTTTATTAGTAAACGCATGATATGAAACATTAGGTACGGTAGTAATAACCGTCATATCAAACTCACGCTCTAAACGTTCTTGGATAATTTCTAAGTGTAGCATACCTAAAAAACCACATCTGAACCCAAAACCTAAAGCCGCAGAACTTTCTGGTTGAAATACCAAAGAAGCATCATTGAGTTGTAGTTTCTCCATAGAATTACGTAACTCTTCAAAATCATCGTTTTCTACAGGATAAATACCTGCAAAAACCATAGGCTTTACATCCTCAAAACCATCAATAGCATTGGTTGTAGGATTTTTAGCATCGGTAATAGTATCACCAACTTTAATTTCTTTTGCTTCTTTTATTCCTGTTATTAAATAACCAACATCACCTGCAAAAATTTCTTTTTTAGGAACTTGATTTAATTTCAATGTACCTACTTCATCAGCAAAATAAGCTTTGTCGGTAGCCATAAATTTTACTTGTTGTCCTTTTTTTATTGAACCGTTTAATACTCTAAAATAAGTTTCTACACCACGGTATGAATTGTAAACAGAATCAAATATCAAGGCTTGTAAAGGTTCGTCTACATCTCCAGAAGGAGCAGGAACACGATTAATAATTGCCGTTAAAATATTTTCAACTCCTAAACCGGTCTTACCACTGGCATGAATGACTTCTTCTGGGTCACAGCCTAATAAATCAACAATATCATCAGTAACTTCTTCTGGGTTTGCACTAGGTAAATCAACTTTATTCAACACAGGGATAATCTCTAAATCATTCTCTAAGGCTAAATATAAATTTGAAATGGTTTGTGCTTGTATACTTTGAGCGGCATCAACAATCAATAATGCACCTTCACAGGCAGCAATAGACCGAGAAACTTCATAAGAAAAATCAACATGACCAGGAGTGTCAATCAAATTCAAGATGTATTGCTCACCTTCAAACTCATAATCCATTTGAATGGCATGACTCTTAATGGTGATACCACGCTCACGCTCCAAATCCATAGAGTCTAACAATTGAGCTTTAGATTCTCTTTCGGTCACTGTATTGGTAAAACCTAATAATCTATCCGCCAAGGTACTTTTACCATGATCTATATGGGCAATTATACAAAAATTTCGTATGTTTTTCATTCGTCGTTTACGTGCTGTCGTTAGGAGGCAAAGATACTTAAATATTTGATGTATTTTTGAAAAGATAAAACAAACCTATTTATGGAATTTCGTAGATTAAAAAAACGCAGAAAACCAAATTATGGAAAGTCAATACTATTTATAATTTTACTTTTATTAGCTATTTATTTATGGTTGAATGCTGAAGGTTTAATGGAGCTTTACTTCGGTAAATAGAGTTGTATTTATTATCTCTGTTTGTTTGTTCATCTCGTTTTAGAGGTTGTTTATAGAAATTATTTAAATGAGACCTTTTCGTTTTGTAAATTGAAGTTTTTAAATCTTATAACTTAAAACCAATTCATTATGGATAAATCACCAATTGTAAATAGTAGTAAGTTAGTGCTTTATATTGTATTCATCTTCTTTTTTGTAAATTGTTCATCACAAAAAGCAACACTTTTTAATGGAAACAACTTAGATGGCTGGACGAATTATGGAACTGAAAAGTGGTATGTTGAAAACGGAGAAATCATTTGTGAGAGTGGTCCAGATGCTCAATATGGTTATTTAGGAACTGATAAACATTATAAAAATTTTATTCTCACCTTAGAATTTAAGCAAGAAGCTGATGGTAACAGTGGCGTTTTTTTTAGATCTACAATTGAGGGAACTAAAGTAAGTGGTTGG
>JAJRPL010000200.1 GCA_024280815.1 Bacteroidota bacterium | reverse complement strand
TGTTTATGATGCTTGGGCAGATAGCGAAGAGGTAGAACGTGAATACGGTTTTCCTTTAATTAATGAAGAAACGCTAAACTCAAGTCAATATGATGCAGTTGTTCTTGCTGTAGCACATGATAGATTTAAAACGATTGATATCGATGCCCTTAAAAGTGATAAAAATGCTATTGTTTATGATATCAAATCAGCTCTAGATAAGAGTGATGGAAAGCTTTAGAGCATAAGTTGAAATTTTAATGTCAAAGATTCGTAAATCAGCAAAACTGTTATTTACAGGAAACCTTATTTCTAAAGCTGTAGGTTTTGTGGGTTCAATCTTTTTGGCAAGGTTACTTTTTCCAGAGGATTATGCTTACTTGTTAATGGCAACAATTCTAACTGCATTTGCCAATATGTTAGGAGATATGGGTTTTGAAAACTTTTATTTGCAAGAAAAAATGGAAAATAAAGTGTATGAAAGAAATGTTCTTAATATTACTTTTAAATTACGTGTTTTAGTAAATGTATGTTTGTTTATTTTTCAATTTATTTTTTCATATTTTATTGCAATATATTATGAAAAAGAGATTGTTGGAGAGCTATTAAGAATATTGGCTTTTGATTATCTAATTATTGCAGCAACTCAGGTTAATTTATATATTTTACGAAAAAACATGGACTATAAACCTGAGGTGATTGCAAATATGTCAAGAGATATTATAGGCACAGTGGTAAAGATTACGGCAGCATATTTTGGTTTTGGTGCATTATCTTTTGCGTTTGGAACAATTGTAGGAAGTATGATTAGAATGCTTGTTTTATTAAAATATCAGCGGTTTATCCCCGATTTTTTTGCATGGGATAAAATTATTTATAAACGAGTGTTTTATTTTGGTAAGCATTCATTATTTAGCGGTATCAGTATGTATTTAACTCAATATGTGGATAAAATTTTATTAACAAATTATTTTTCATCCATACAAACTGGTTTTTATTTCTTTGCAAATGCGCAAGCACAACTACCATCAAGTTATTTAATATCTCCACAAGGTTCACTAATTATGTCATTTACAGCTAAGTACAAGAACTCACCAAGGTATTTAATGGAGAAACTATCAATGATTTCTTATTTTATTGCAACCTTAATGTTACCTATATTTATGATGTTATTTGTATTAGCAGAACCAATGTTTCATATAGTTTTTGGAGAAAAGTGGAATGGGAGTATAGAATTATTCCAATTATTTTTATTGTTTTTCTTTGTTGATGGTCTTATGTTTCCTTTTGCAGGTCTTTTGACAGCTAGAGGGTTCCCTCAAGTTCTTTCAAAACTTAACTTTATAAAATTAGTTGTTATTATTATTGGACTTTATTCTTCATTGCAATATACAAGTAATGTTTTTACATATGCTTCTGTATTTGTGATAATTTCGATATTTTTTTCTATATTGAAAGCTGTTGTTGGTATTTATTTAATGAAAGAAAATTTTTTGTTAGTTGTTTATAACTTACGAAATTTAGGCATATTGAGCATATTATATATTATTAGTTACTTATTCTGGAAAGGTATGGATAATCAAGTTTATATAGCTCAAGGTTGTTCAATTATTTTCTTAACAATTTTATTCTATGTTTTTTTTGAAAGAAAAAATATTTTAAAGATGAGTATAGTTATTTTAGGTGAAGAACATAAAATTAGTAAATATTTAGCCTTAAGAACAGGATTAGAAAGTTGAAAAAATTAATGAAGTTTTTGAAGGTTGTTTTATTTAGAATATCTCAAGCAGCTGATCAGAGAGGTTCTTCGTCTTTTTTTGGGACTTCTAGAGGTTTATCTAATGTTATATTTGAAGGTAAAAATAGTATAGCAGATAGATGTAATTTTTCAGGAGATATTCAAATTGGCTATGCAACAACACTGGGATATAATAATGTTTTTCATGGATGTATTAGTATTGGAAAGTATTGTCAAGTAGGTTTTGATGTTGCCTTACATGCAACAAATCATCCTAGTAATTATCTTAGTACATATATAAATAAAAATTTGTTTGATGGTGAATTAAAAACATTGAAAGAAAATAATAAAATCATAATTGTAAATGATGTTTGGATTGGACATAATGCCATAGTGGTTGGAAATGTAACTATTGGAAATGGTGCAATTATTGCAGCTGGTGCGGTAGTTACAAAAGATGTAGCGGCGTATACCGTTGTAGGTGGAGTGCCTGCACAAATGATTAAAGAGCGTTTTAATAAAAAAGTTATTGATGAACTTCAAGAGCTTAAGTGGTGGGATAAATCTGAAAAAGAATTAGAAAAGATAAAACCACTATTTTTTAAAGACTTAAGTAGTTTAGAAACTATATATGAGGAAAAGTAAATGTTAATAATTGCAGAAATTGCACAAGCCCATGATGGAAGCTTAGGAATTTTACACTCTTATATTGATGCCTTAGCTAAGGCTGGGGTTGATGCTGTGAAGTTTCAAACTCATATTGCGGAGGCTGAGAGTTCAGAGCATGAGCCTTTTCGTGTGAATTTTTCTTATGAAGATAAGACACGTTATGACTACTGGGAGAGAATGGGGTTTAGTCTTGAGCAGTGGAAAGAGATTAAAATACATTGTGATGAAGTTGGTGTAGAGTTTATATCATCTCCTTTTTCTCAAGCAGCAGTAGATTTATTAGAAGAAGTAGGGGTCAAACGTTACAAAATTGGTAGTGGTGAAGTTAATAACCTTCTGATGTTAGAAAGAATTTCTCGTACAGGAAAACCCGTTATCCTCTCTTCAGGAATGAGTTCTTTT
>JAJRPL010000199.1 GCA_024280815.1 Bacteroidota bacterium | reverse complement strand
TTTTTACATTTAATTCTGGGGTTGGACCAGAAAAATTAGAATGATGGTTAAAACTATGCCATAAACCATCAAAAAGAATCAGGTCTTCTTTGCCATATTTTTTTTTATGGACAGCCTCTTTTACAATATTTTCAATAGAAACCGGATTAAATACAATCCCATTGGGATTGATGAAATTAGTAAACTTGTAATATTTCAGTTTTTTTCCAATATTTTCAGTAAAACAAGAACCTATCATTAAAATTTTTGAGGTATAATCTATTTGATTAAGCTCTTGTTTTTTTAATGATATTTGAGTTCTAAATTGCATCGTTTTTTACTTTAAGTTTCAATTCTATTATCAATCAGATGAGTAGAAGTACCAAAAGAGGAAGATTCTATTCAGCAAACTAAAGATTCTTCACTCCGCTATACTTCGTTCTGAATGACAAAATGTTAAAAGTTGTAAAATCTCAACATTTTTCAAATAATTGAGACTGAATACTGCCAACTGAATACTACTTTATATAATCCTTTGCCTTCTTTAAAGCTAATTTTATTCCATTAGGGTTTTTACCACCAGCAGTTGCAAAAAATGGTTGTCCACCACCACCACCTTCAATCAATTTACCCAATTCTCTAACGATATTCCCTGCATGTAGGTCATTATTAGCAATACTTTTTGAAATGTAAATAGTTAGCATGGCTTTGTTATTAAGTTTAGAACCAGATATGAAGAATAGATTGTCTATTTCGCCACCCAATTGAAAAGCCAGGTCTTTAATTGTATTCTGGTCTAAATTTACTTCAGCGGCTAAAAAATGAATTCCGTTAATTTCTTCAACCTTGCTTTTTAGTTCATTTTTAAGATTTCCAGCTTTATCTTTTAGTAAGCCTTCAATTTGTTTTTTTAGTGTTGCATTTTCTTCTTGTAGAGATTTTACACTCTCTACAGGGTTTAAATTACTTTTAAACAAACCTTTTATTTCGTAAAATGCTCTATTGTTTTTAAAATAGTATTCTTTTGCTGCATCAAAAGTGATGGCTTCAATTCTTCTAATACCTGAAGCAACAGCACTTTCAGAAGTGATTTTAAAATGCCATAAATCATTGGTGTTTTGTACATGAATTCCACCGCAAAGTTCAATTGACTTTCCGAATTTAATGGTACGAACAGTATCTCCGTATTTTTCACCAAACAAGGCCATTGCACCTTCTGCTATAGCCTCTTTCATGGTAGTATTTCTGTTTTCTTCTAGTGCTAATTTATTGTTGATACGTGCATTTACAAAGTTTTCTACGTCTTTTAGTTCTTGGGGTGTTAATTTAGAAAAATGAGAAAAATCAAAACGTAAATAATTTGAATGTACTGCTGAACCTTTTTGTTCAACATGGGTGCCTAAAATTTCGCGTAATGCTTGATGTAAAAGATGTGTTGCAGTATGGTTGCATGCTGTTCTAAATCGTTGTTTTTCATCAACAATAGCTTTGAAAACTTCAGATGTATTCCTAGGGATATCTTTTGTGAAATGGATGATTAAATTGTTCTCTTTTTTTGTGTTGACAATATAAATAACATTTCCGTTAGGTACTTCTAAGTATCCTTTGTCACCAACTTGTCCACCACCTTCGGGATAGAACGGAGTCGTATTAAATACCAACTGATAGAACTCTCCATCTTTTTTAGAGGTGACTTTTCTGTATCGTGTAATTTTAACATCAGCAGAAAGAGAGTCGTAGCCAATAAATTCTTTATCAGTATTGTCATCTTGTAAAATCACCCAATCATCAGTATCAACAACAGCAGCAGAACGTGATCTATTCTTTTGTGCTAACATTGCTTTATCAAACGAATCTTCATCTAATTCTAACCCTTTTTCTCTTAGAATTAGTGCTGTTAAATCTTTTGGAAATCCGAATGTATCGTACAATTCAAAAACTTTTTCTCCAGAAATAATTTTACTGTCAGTTTTTTCAATAATCCTATCTAACAATACAAGGCCTTGATCTAAAGTTCTTAAAAACGAATTTTCTTCTTCTTTAATTACATTATGGATAAGTTGTTTTTGGGAGTTAAGTTCAGGAAATACGCTTCCCATTTGTCTGCTCAATACATTAACCAATTTGTAAATAAAGGGTTCTTTTTGGTTTAAAAAGGTAAATCCGTAACGAATTGCTCTTCTTAAAATTCGTCTGATTACATAACCAGCACCATTACTGGAAGGTAGCTGTCCATCCGCTATGGCGAAAGATACAGCACGAATATGGTCTGCTATGACACGAATGGCAATATCCGTTTTGCTATCTGATTTATTATAAGTAGTATTTGTTATAGTTTCAATTTCTCTAATTAAAGGAGTGAAAACATCAGTATCATAATTAGAAGTTACCCCTTGTAACGCCATGCAAAGGCGTTCAAAGCCCATTCCTGTATCAATGTGTTTGTGGGCTAAATTTTCTAAAGAACCATCAGTTTTACGGTTGTACTGCATAAAAACAAGATTCCATATTTCAACCACTTGGGGGTGGTCTTTGTTGACCAATTCTTTACCAGAAATCTTCATTTTTTCTTCATCAGAACGAATATCTATATGTATTTCAGAGCAAGGGCCGCAAGGACCTAAAGCTCCCATTTCCCACAAGTTATCCTTTTTATTACCATTGATAATTTTATCTTCATCAATAAGGGTTTTCCAAAAATCATACGCTTCTTGATCGTAAGCTAAACCATCTTTTTTATCGCCTTCAAAAACGGTAACATACAGACTGCTTTTATCAATTTTATAAACCTCTGTAAGTAGTTCCCATGCCCAAGTTATAGCCTCTTTTTTAAAATAATCACCAAAACTCCAATTGCCTAGCATTTCAAACATCGTATGATGATACGTATCAATACCAACCTCTTCTAAGTCATTGTGTTTACCTGAGACCCTTAGACATTTTTGAGTGTCAGCAATGCGTTTGTCTTTTATAGGTTTTTGTCCTAAAAAATATTCCTTAAAAGGAACCATTCCAGCATTATTAAACATTAATGTTGGGTCATTTTTTATAACCAAAGGTGCCGATGAGACTATTTTATGTTGCTTGTTTTTAAAAAAATCTAAAAATTGTTGCCTGATTTTTTGAGATGTCATAAGGTGTTAATTAAAAACTAAAAAATTCTAGTACTTTTATAGTTGCAAAACATTTTGTAAATTTGTTCACTTAGCTGAAAAATATAGTAAAAAATTGCATGTTTTAAAGCTACAAAAATAGCATATTTTATATTATGGCGAAGGTAAAATATTATTATGATTCAGATACCTTGTCCTATAGAAAAATTGAACTGAGAAAACGTGATAAGTTTAAACAGATTTTATTATTTTCTTTAGGAGCAATTTCGTTTGGCTTAATTTTTATGTTTATTTCTTTTCAGTTCATTGAATCTCCGAAAGAGAAAGCCCAAAAACGTGAATTAGAAAATATGCAATTGAGTTATGGTTTGTTAGATAAGAAAATGAAACAAATAGAAAAGGTATTAGAAGGGATACAGCATAGAGATAATGATATTTATCGGCTCTATTTTGAAGCAAGTCCAATACCTGATGAACAGCGAAAAGCTGGGTTTGGTGGTGTAAACAGATATAAATCATTAGAAGGTTTTGAAAATTCTGAGATGATTATCGATGTGACGAAAAATATGGATATACTCTCAAAACAATTGTATATTCAATCAAAATCTTTAGATGAAATTATCAGCTTAGCTAAAGATAAAGAAAAATTACTAGCTTCAATTCCAGCTATACAGCCTATTAGAAATGAAGATTTAACTAGAATGGCTTCTGGTTACGGTTGGCGTTCAGACCCGTTTACAAAAGCAAGAAAAATGCATAAGGGTATGGATTTTACAGCACCAACAGGTACACCAATTTATGCCTCAGGCAATGGTACAATTTATAGAGCTGATAGTAGAGCTTCAGGTTTTGGTAACCATATAGAAATTGATCATGGTTATGGTTATAAAACTATTTATGCTCATTTAAATAAATACAATGTAAAGCAAGGTCAAAAAGTAAAACGCGGGGACTTAATTGGTTTTGTAGGTAATACCGGACGTTCTTCTGGACCACATTTACATTATGAAGTACATAAAAACGGAAAACCTGTAAATCCGATTAATTTTTACTACGGAAACTTAACCCCTGATGAGTTTGAAGCAATGCTTAAAATTGCAACTCAAGAAGGACAATCATTCGATTAATGAATATAAACTTACCAGACAAAAGATACTATAGAATTGGCGAGG
>JAJRPL010000198.1 GCA_024280815.1 Bacteroidota bacterium | reverse complement strand
TTATGTTCCTTGGCGGGAGTTCAATTCGGATTCAGTCTTTTGTGGGCAATGGTATTGTCTATTATTGCTACAATTCTTTTGCAAGAAATGGCTGCTCGTTTAGGCATTATAAGTCAGAAAGGTCTGTCAGAAGTTATCAGAGATGAAATAAAAAATCCTTTATTAAGAAGTTTTGCCTTGGTTTTGATTCTCTCTGCTATTGTTATGGGTAAGGCGGCATATCAAGCCGGTAATATTAGCGGAGGCGTTATGGGCTTAGAAACAGTCATAGGTGACGCTACACTTTTAATAGGAAGCTTTTCTTTAAACTACTTAAGTATTCTAATTGGGTGTATTGCTTTTGTTTTTCTTTTTATTGGCAATTATAAGTTTTTAGAACGTGCATTAATTAGTCTTGTGCTAATAATGAGTTTTTCATTTATAATCACTGCCATACTGACCAAGCCAAATTTAATAGAAGTTTTTAAAGGTGCTTTTGTTCCTAAGTTTCCAAAAGGAAGTTTATTGACGGTTCTAGGGCTGATAGGGACTACAGTGGTGCCATATAATTTGTTTTTACATGCATCTTTAGTGAAAGAGAAATGGAAGACATCAAAAGACCTAGGCAACGCTAGAAAAGATACTGTTATTTCTATTCTTTTGGGTGGGATTGTTTCCATGGCCATTATTATTTCTGCTGCAGCAATACAAACGACTGAAATTCATAATGCTTCTGATTTAGCAAAAGGCTTAGAACCATTATTTGGTACTTTTGCTAAATATTTTTTAGCATTAGGCTTATTTGCCGCTGGAATCACCTCTGCCGTAACAGCCCCGTTAGCTGCTGCTTATGTAGCTAGAGGTTGTTTGGGGTGGAATAATAATTTAAAAGCAACCAAATTTAGAATGGTTTGGATTGTTGTATTGTTATTGGGGGTAGGCTTTTCTTCATTAGGTGTAAAACCGATAGATATCATCAAATTTGCTCAAGTGGCTAATGGTATTCTGTTGCCTGTAGTAGCAGGTTTTTTATTGTGGATTATGAATAAGCAGTCCGTTTTAGGGAAGTATATAAATAGTCCGCTTCAGAATGTTTTAGGATTTTTGATTCTTGCTTTTACCATTTTCTTAGGTTTAAAAGGTATATTAAAAGTGTTTAACTTAATTTGATCTTATGAAGCATAGTATTGATATTAATTGCGATGTAGGCGAAGGTGTTGCTAATGAAGAGGAATTAATGCCATATCTTTCTTCTTGTAATATCGCTTGTGGTGCACATGCAGGAGATGAGAATACGATTAAAGAGACTATAAGGCTGGCTTTAAAGCATCATGTAAAAGTTGGAGCTCACCCGTCTTTTCCTGATAAAGAGAGTTTTGGAAGGGTAATTTTAGATATTCCAGATGATCAACTACAAAAAAGTATCGAAAATCAGATTAATAGCGTTCAGAATGCTTTATTGACTCAAAGTGGAGAAAATTTAAATCATGTAAAAATGCATGGAGCTTTATATAATTTATCTGCTGTAGATCTAAAAATGGCAAAATTGGTGATTAGTGCATTTTCTAATACAACTTCAAATGCATTTTTATATGTTCCGTATAATTCTGTAATTCATAAAATGGCACTTAAAAATAATATTAAAATAAAAGTTGAAGCTTTTGCAGATAGAAATTATAATAGTGACTTAACATTGGTTTCAAGAAAAAACAGCAATGCAATTTTGAAAAAACCAAAAAAAATTGCAACTCATATGTTGAAAATTATACTAGAGAAAAAGGTTGTTTGTGAGGATGGAGTAGTGGTAGAAATTGATGCTCAAACATATTGCTTTCACGGTGATAATTTAGGGGTGAAAAACAACCTAAAATTCATTCATGAAATACTGCAAAAAAACGAAATAAAAATCGTATAATTGAACTCCTATAAATTGACATATAAATCATTTGGAAATCGGGCAATACTTATAGAGTGGCCAGCCAAAATTGATGAAAAAACTCTCAAAAACGTCATTTTATTCAAAAATAAAATTCTTAAGAAAAATACTAAAGTAATACTTGAAGTAATTACTGGATACAACTCGTTAACAATTACTTATAAGTTTACTATAAAAAATATCTATAGTGAATTTTCGGTACTAAAATCAATATATTTGAGTGATTTTTCTAAAATTGAGAAGAAAAATTACCGTTGGAAAATTCCGGTTTGTTATGATAAAAAATTCGGAATAGATTTACAAGAAATTTCACAAAAAAACAAACTAGAAATTGATGCAATTATTCACCTTCATTCTAGTCAAATTTACACTGTTTTTTTTATAGGTTTTACTCCCGGATTTTTATACTTAGGAGGCTTAGATAAACGACTGTTTTTTGATCGAAAATCTACCCCTAGATTAGACATAAAAAAAGGGGCAGTTGGTATCGGAGGAATGCAAACCGGAATTTATCCTTCTCAAAGTTCTGGTGGTTGGAATATCATCGGAAATTCACCAATTTCATTTTTTAATCCAAAAAGTGAAGAACCTTGTTTTGCAAAATCAGGTGATCAAATTCAGTTTTATAAAATTGATTGTGAAGAATACAGCCAAATTAAAAGTCTAGTTGAAAGTGGATTTTATAAACTTGAAAGAGAAATTTTATGATAAAAGTACTTCAATCTGGTTTTTATACATCCGTTCAAGATTTAGGGCGTTTTGGTTTTGGGAATATTGGTGTGCCAAATTCTGGTGCAATGGATCAGTTTTCTTCTAAATTAGCAAATCAGATTGTTGGAAATAATGAGAATGATGCAGTGTTGGAAATTACACAAGGCAATTGTAGTTTTCTTTTCCAGGTTAAAAGTGTTATTTGTATAACTGGGGCAGATTGTAATCCAAAACTGAATACTACACGAATAACGTTGAATACTGCAATTCAAGTTGTAGAAAACGATATTTTAACTTTTAAAAACCCTATTTATGGAGTTAGAACGTATGTTGCTGTTGCTGGAGGGTTACAAACGGAGTCCATTTTAAATAGTAGAAGTTACTTTAATGGTATAACGCCATCTGTAAGAATTAAAAAGAATGATTTACTTTCTATTTCAGAAATTAATACTATAAATAACCAAACTTTTGCTACAGTTAAAATTAACAGCACTCATTTTGAAGTAAAAACAATTAAAGTCTTTAAAGGCCCTGAATATGAATTGTTAAGTAATGCCCAGAAAAAACTATTATTGAAGCATCTATTTACTATTTCTAATGATAATGACAGAATGGGGTATCGTTTAAAAGAGCTTATTTCGAATGAATTAGAGTCGATACTCACTTCTGCAGTTTTACCTGGTACTGTACAGCTTACTCCCTCAGGAAAACTCATTGTGTTGATGAGAGATTGTCAAGTAACGGGCGGTTATCCAAGAGTATTACAATTAACGGATACCGCTATCAATCAAATGGCTCAAAAGACAACAGGATCAACTTTTGTGTTTCAATTAATTGATTTAGATGTGAATTTTTAATGCAATAAGTTCATTTTTTAATTGTTGAGAGTTTTTAAAATGAATTCCGTTAATACCTAGCTTTTTAGCAGTTTCAATATTCTCTAAATTATCATCAATAAACACACAACTCTGTGGATTTAAATGATAACGTTCTAACAGGATGGTGTAAATTTTTTCAAAGGGTTTTCTAGTTTTTTCATCTCCAGAAACAAGAATACCTTTGAAATGTTGTAAAAAGTCATACCGTTCTAAAGCAATAGGAAAAGTTTCAGCACTCCAATTGGTCAAAGCATATAAATTATAAGTGTTAGATGCTTTTATGGTGTTGAGAATGTTTACAGTTTCTTGTATTGGACCACCAAGCATATCTTCCCATTTATCATGGTAGATTTTAATCCATTCTTCATATTCAGGGTGTTGTTTAATAAGCAAATCAGTTGCTTCTTGCCATGTTCTACCCGCATCTTGTTCCATATTCCAATCCATTGTACAAATGGTATTTAAAAACCACTCTACTTTTTCTTCATCTCCATTAAAAACTTTTCGATAAACATATTTAGGGTTCCAATCAATTAGAACGCCACCTAAATCGAATATTATGGTATCTATTTTAGTCAT
>JAJRPL010000197.1 GCA_024280815.1 Bacteroidota bacterium | reverse complement strand
TGTAGTCTATCGTCAGAAAGACCAAAATGAACCAGAAGTCTTTTTAGATCCTAATACTTTTTCTAAAGATGGTACTACTTCTTTAGGATCTTTACGTTTTTCTAAAAATGGTAAAATTGCAGCATATACTATTTCAGAAGGTGGTTCTGATTGGCGGAAAGTTATTATAATGGATGCCATCTCTAAAGAAATAAAAGGCGATACCATTATTGATGTAAAATTTAGTGGTGTTTCTTGGAAAGGTAATGAGGGTTTTTACTATTCTAGCTATGACAAACCTAAAGGGAGTGAATTGTCTGCAAAGACCGACCAACACAAATTATATTATCACAAACTAGGCACCCCTCAAAAAGAAGATCAAATCATTTTTGGAGGTGTTGACGCTGAAAAAAATAGGTATGTAGGCGGTTCAGTAACAGAAGATGACCGTTTTTTGATTGTTTCAGCTTCTACCTCAACATCAGGTAATAAATTATTTATTAAAGATTTGACAATACCCAACAGTAAATTGATTCCCATGACTGATAAGTACGATAGTGACAGTTATGTATTAGATAATTTGGGTTCTAAACTCTATATTGTTACAAATTTAAATGCACCCAACAAAAAGATTGTTACGGTAGATGCTTCAAACCCTTCATCTGTAAACTGGAAAGACTTTATTCCTGAAACTAAAAATGTGTTGAGTCCTAGTACAGGTGCAGGCTATCTATTTGCCGAATATATGATTGATGCCGTTTCAAAAGTTTATCAATATGATATGGATGGCAAACAGCTAAGAGAGATTAAATTACCTGGTATAGGTAGTGTTGGCAGTTTTGGAGGAAAAAAAGATGCTGAGGCACTTTATTTTTCATTTACCAATTATACCAATCCTTCAACCATTTATAAATTTGACCCAAAGGCAGGAACTTATGATGTATATAAAAAATCTGCTATTGATTTTAATCCTGATGACTACGAATCGAAACAGATATTTTATACTTCAAAAGATGGCACAAAAATACCGATGATTATTACCCATAAAAAAGGCATTGAACTCAATGGTAAAAACCCAACCATGTTATATGGTTATGGTGGCTTCAATATTAGCCTGACTCCAAGTTTTAGCGTTGCCAATGTGGTTTGGATGGAACAAGGCGGTATTTATGCTGTACCTAATTTACGTGGTGGTGGTGAATACGGTAAAGCATGGCATAAAGCAGGCACCCAATTACAAAAACAAAATGTGTTTGATGATTTTATTGCTGCTGCAGAATTCTTAATTAAAAACAACTATACATCTACAGATTACTTGGCTATTTCTGGTCGTTCAAATGGCGGATTGCTAGTAGGTGCAACCATGACTCAACGTCCAGATTTGATGAAAGTAGCCTTACCAGGTGTAGGTGTTTTAGACATGTTACGTTATCATACCTTTACTGCTGGGGCAGGTTGGGCGTATGATTATGGTACTTCAGAACAAAGCAAAGAAATGTTTGAATATATTAAAGGGTACTCACCTGTACATAATGTAAAAAAAGGTGTGCATTATCCAGCAACTTTAATCACCACAGGAGACCATGATGACAGAGTTGTACCCGCACATAGTTTTAAATTTTCGGCTGAACTACAAGCCAAACAAACTGGCGACAACCCTGTACTGATACGTATTGAAACCAATGCTGGTCATGGTGCTGGTACACCTATCAGTAAAATCATTGAGCAATATGCTGATATTTTTGGCTTTACTTTGTTTAGTATGGGGATTAAAGAGTTGAGGTAATTTTATATCTACGTTGCCAACCATTAGACAAAAATTGCGAATGAAAGAATATTTCCAACTTCAATTTAAAATGCTAAACAGGAAAATGATTGATTTCGGACTTCCTCTTTTGATTGGATATACACTTTTACCATTTGTATTTATTTTGCTGTCCAATTATCTATTCGGAAACACAGAATTTGCTAATTATGTTTACGGATTAATTGCATTAAGTTTCGTTTCAAAATTAAGTGAACCTAAAAGAAATAATTTTTTAAAATCTATATTCAATAAAGACAAATACAACAAATTAAGAATAATAGAAAACGTTATTTATTGTTTACCTTTTACTCTTTTTTTAATTTATAAAAAACAATTTATATTATCTATAATATTAAACTTATCGGTAGTTATTATTACTCTTTTCAACTTCAGCACAAATATTAATGTAACAATTCCAACACCATTTAGTAAAAAACCATTTGAATTTACTGTTGGCTTTAGAAAGACATTTTATATTTTTCCAATAGCTTATTTCTTAACTTATATTTCAGTGTCAGTTGGAAACTTTAACCTTGGTGTTTTTTCTATGCTATTAATTGGAATAACTTGCTTTTCTTATTATTCAAAAATAGAAAACGAATATTTTGTTTGGAATTACAATTTATCTTCAAAAGAATTTTTATTAGAAAAAATGAAAACGTGTTTAGTTTATTTTTCACTTTTAATCTTACCAATTATAATTACTTTAGCTATTTATTTTTTTAATGAAATAAATATTTTAATTGTCTTTTTATTTTGTGTTATGCTTATCTCACTACAATAATTTTCGCTAAATATTCATCTTTTCCAAATGAAATGAATATGTCACAAGGAGTTTTAATTGCAGCATGTTTTATGTTTCCGCCAATACTTTTAATATTTATTCCTCTTTTTTATTCCCAATCTATTAAAAAATTAAATGCCATTTTAAATGATTAAAATTGAAAGATTATCAAAGTTTTATGGTAAAAATCAAGTTCTAAATTCAATAGATTTAGAATTTAAGAAAGGAAAAATATATGGCATTGTTGGAGAAAATGGAGCAGGAAAAACAACTCTATTTAGGTGCATTTCAGGACTTGAAAATTATAAAGGAAATATCTCATCTGACTATACTAAATTAAAAGACCATTTAGGACTTTTGTTAACAGAACCGTTCTTTTTCTCTAAAATTACCGGAAAAGAATACATACAACTACTTGCTAACGCAAGACAAATAGAACTATCCAATATTGAGGACAAAAACATATTTGATTTACCGTTAAATCAATATGCTTCAACCTACTCTACTGGAATGAAAAATAAATTGGCTCTAACAGCGATACTTTTACAGGAAAATAATGTATTTATTTTGGACGAACCTTTCAATGGTGTTGATATACAAAGTAATTTAATTATAACTGAAATTATACAAAGGTTTAAAAAATTAGAAAAAACAGTAATTATTTCATCTCATATATTTTCGACTTTAGCGAATACGTGTGATGAAATTTATTTAATGAAAAACGGAGAAATTATAAAGAAAGTAGAACAAGTGGATTTTAATAAACTCGAAAAGGAAATGAAAGAATTTACAGTAGGTAATAGAATTGACAAACTTGAGTTGAAATAAATAACGGTTGGCAACACCGTATATAATTAATTGCTTGTTCTGTGTTTACTTAGGAAAATCCTATCGGATTTTCAAGTTGGTTTTGTACTTATGAAGTTAATCGCTAAATTCACGCAACGAAGTCTTACACAAACCGTTATAAAAATTAAGAAAAATGATAAAAAAAATAACGTTATTGATTTTATTAATTTCATATATTATTGGAAATTCTCAAGAATTATCAGAGAAGAATATTTTAAAATTAAATGAATTTAATATCAAAACGGAAAAATTAGAATTGAATAATTTAAATATTCAAAATGATCTAAATAAAATATTGATTCTTGATAAGAAAAGAATAAAGAATAAAAGAACAGGAATTATTTTGACTTCACTTTCAATATTAACTACTGCTTACGGAATTGTTGCATTAACATATGATAAAGCCAATGACGGAATGGGGAGGGCTATTCAAGAAACTATTGGAGGAATATCTATTGGATTAGGGGTAGTAAGTGCTGGGGTTTCAATTCCTCTATTTAAATCATCAAAAAAGAGAAAGAAAGAGCGTGATGAATTGATTAAAGAATTTGATTTGAATTGACAACTATTGCTAACACTTTGTATAGGTAATTACTACTAATTGATTAACCCAAAGTTTAAAACTTTTAACCAAGTCCGCTATTTTTTTTGACAATTAAAAACCAGCCTGTGACAGACAGGTAATAAATATAAACACATGAAATTATTTAAAGAATTTAAAGAGTTCGCAGTTAAAGGGAATATGATGGATATGGCCATAGGTATTATTATCGGTGCATCTTTTAATAAGGTTATTGATGTGTTGGTGAAAAAAGTGATGATGCCTCCATTGTCTTTATTGACTAATGGTATTAATTTTCAGAACAAACGAATTATTCTTCGTGATGCTGTGTTAGATAATTCAAAAAATGTAGTGACAGAAGAAGTTGCAATTGGTTATGGAGCATTAAGTGAAGCTTTATTAGACTTTATGATAATTGGTTTTACTATTTTTATTGTAGTAAAGTTTATGAATAGATTACGTAGTAAAGCTCAAGACACAAAGGATACTACGGTAGAAACCCCTAAAGATATTCAATTGCTTACAGATTTAACAGAACTGTTACAAGAGCAAAATGAGTTGTTGAAAATGAATTTTAAGAAAAAATAGTAATGACTTATAGTTTTATAATGTCTTTGATAAGATTGATATCATCAAGCATATCTTGGGTAAACTTATAATGACCTCTATAGGTAATAATCTTAAAACGATTGTCTTTCATTCGAGTCAGTACATCTAGAAATCTCCATTTTGACTTTAATAAATTGGGGCTTTCAGACTTTAAACTGATTTCAAAAAAATGCTTTCTTCCTGCTTTTTCAGCTACAATATCTGGGGTAATAATAAAGTCACTTCCTTTTTTATGATAAGCTTTGGGAGTGTCATACCCCTCAATATCTGCTTTGATATTTTCATAACCCAAGTTCTCAATATAGGATACTGATTTTTGTATAAAATTTTGGTTTTCTACTTTGTCTAGAGCTATCATGTTTGCAAGTTACAAAATTCAGACGATATAAGTAATTAATAATCAATCAAATGT
>JAJRPL010000196.1 GCA_024280815.1 Bacteroidota bacterium | reverse complement strand
TGGTAATGCCTCTGATGAAATTAATGTAATAGTTAAAAAAAGAGGTTCTGGTAATGATATTTCAGTGTATGCTGGTGAAGATGTTACTATTTGTTCTGGAGAATCAGTTACATTAACTGCAGAAGGTTCAGGTAATTATGTATGGAGTACAAGAGAAATTACAGAAAGTATAACCGTGAGTCCAACTTCATCTAAAAGATATACAGTAACTGCATGGAGAGATGATGACTTTGTCACAGATGATGTGTATGTTACTGTAAGTGACGAAGCTCCAACAGTAAATTTAGGAGAAGATATCACAATAAATATAGGAGAAGAAGTAACATTAACAGCCGAAGGTTCAGGAGATTTTTTATGGAACACAGGAGCAACAACAAATAGTATTACGGTAAGTCCAAGAAAAAACACAACCTATTCTGTTACAGTTAGTAGTTCATGTGGTGATGCCTTTGATGAAATTAATGTAACAGTTAAAAGAGGAGATTCAGATAATGGCATTTCAGTATATGCTGGTGAAGATGTAACTATTAAAGAAGGCGAATCAGTTACATTAACCGCAGAAGGTTCAGGTAATTATGTCTGGAGTACAAGAGAAATTACAGAAAGCATAACTGTAAGTCCAACTTCATCTAAAAGATATACGGTAACAGCTTGGAGAGGTGATGATTCTGTCACTGATGATGTGTATGTTACCGTTGTTAAAGAAAATAATAAGTCTGCAGTGTCTAAAAATTATTTTAATGTTTATCCAAACCCAACTAAAGGTTTATTAAATATATACTTGCCCCATTACAATTCAGAATTAACATTAAAAATTAAAGCATTAAATAATGAATTAGTTTTTACTAAAGAAATAAATGCAAGTGAAAGAGGTGTTTCTATCCAAATTGATCTTTCAGAAATTAAAAAAGGAGTTTATTTGCTTATGCTGAATGGTAATAAATTAAATAAAACCAAAAGAATTATACTAAACTAGATAATAAGTGCACATGACAGGAGTTGAACCTGCACGTTCTAATGAACATTAACCCCTCAAGCTAACGCGTCTACCAATTCCGCCACATGTGCAATTTGAAAGCGTGCAAAATTAAATAAAAGTTTGTTAAAATGACTTGTTTTTTTAAAAAATACAATCTAGTTAATACAACTACAAATTAATTTCTTTAGATTTGAGTAATATATCTAGCGGTATCTTTTTCATCGAGGTAAATTCCTTTTTGAAATCCTTCATCAAAACCAGTTTATTTAGTTTGTAATGCCCAATATTCATTCAAGTTTTTTACTAGTATTCATTTTATTGATAGTCTCTTGTAAAAAGGATACCTATCAAAAAATTGTAAAGCAAGAAACTATTTATGAAGAAAGTACTTTTGTAGGTTCAGAAACTTGTAAATCTTGTCATCAACAAGAATTTAATGAATGGCAAAACTCTCATCACGATTTAGCTATGCAAATCGCAGACTCTTCAACTATCTTAGGTAATTTTAACAATACAACTTTTAAAAACAAAGGTGTCAATTATTCTTTTTTTAAAAAAGAAGGTGATTATTATGTAAATACTGAAGGGGAAGGAGGGAAGTATCAAGATTATAAAATTGTCAATACTTTTGGAGTTACACCTTTACAACAATATTTAATTAAGTTTTCGAATGGTAAAAAGCAATGTTTATTGGTTGCTTGGGATGCCGAACAAAAAAAATGGTATGATTTGCAACCAAAAATAAAGGCAACACATGACCAATGGATGCATTGGACTGGTGGTTCTATGACATGGAATAACATGTGTGCCGATTGTCACTCTACAAATCTTCAAAAAAAATATGATCTTACAACAGATAACTACAATACTACATTTAGTAGTATTAATGTAAGCTGCGAAGCTTGCCATGGTCCATCAAGCACTCATGTTGAGTACTATGAGAATGAAGACAGCTATAAAGGTGTCAATCCACCAAAATTTTATATGGATGCTTCAATGCATTCAAAAGAATTGGTACAGAAATGTGCCAGATGCCATTCTAGAAGAAGTCAATTAACTGAATATTTTGATTATAAAGGTCATTTTTTAGATCATTATAATCCTAGTCAAATGATTGATCCTGTATATGAATTAGACGGACAAATAAAAGATGAGGATTATGTATATGGTTCTTTTGTACAAAGTAAAATGTATCATAACGGTGTATCTTGTAAAGATTGCCATGATTCACATAGTTTAAAACTTAAGAAGAAAGGAAATGCACTGTGTTTATCATGCCATGAACCAAAATACAATACAGCTTCTCATCATTTTCACCAGCAGGATACAGAAGCATCACAATGCATTAATTGTCATATGACAGGCAAAACCTATATGGGGATTGATTTTAGAAGAGATCATAGTTTTAGAGTGCCTAGACCAGATCAAACGGTGGTATATGGCACACCTAATGCGTGTAATGGTTGCCATACAAATAAAAGTGCCCAATGGGCAAGCGATTTTATCAAATCAAAGTATGGAGAAAAGCGACCTGAACATTTTTCAGAGTTCTTATTGGCAGGCTACCATGGTGATACTAATGCTTTTTATAAGGTGTTTTCAAAAAATACCAATCCTGAAATTATACGTGCTACAGCTTTGAACCAATATGGAAATCAGTCACTTTCAGAAGAAGATATCAATAGGCTCATTGCCTTTGTAAATGACTCATCTGCTTTGGTAAGAAATGAAACTGTTTTGACTTTAGGAAAACTAAAC
>JAJRPL010000195.1 GCA_024280815.1 Bacteroidota bacterium | reverse complement strand
CTTACCAAAAACAACTACCGAACGGTAATTTACCGAATGGTGAAATGCAGACCTAGTCAACTTCATCGCATCTAAATGCATCACACTTAAACAAACCGACCCAGATTCAATCAATGCATTTGTCATTCTGTTTTTTAAGGATCCGTGTAGGTAAATCTTCTCACCATCTCTACCAAAGTTGATAGGTTGTACTTGTGGCAATCCGTTTATCATAAAAGCTACATTACAGATTTCTGAAGAATCTAAAACAGCGTGTACAACTTCTTTGTTATAGCTTGCTTTTTTTACACCTCGTACAACTTTATTTCTTTCTGTTTTTTTGTATTCCATAGGTTATAGTTTTTGAGATTCTTCGTCACTCCTAAAGTCGCTTCTCTGAATGACATTCTGTTATCATTCAAAACGAAATGCAATGTAGTGAAGAATTTATAAAATTATAAATAAACCTTTAACACATTCTGAGATTCTTCTCCCGAAGTCTCGGGAGTTCCTCCCTTTGAATGACAGCAGAATGTCATTCAGAACGAAGTATAGCGAAGTGAAGAATCTCAACTGTATTTTCTGTCAAGAGATTCTTCGTCGCTCTTAAAATCGCTTCTCTGAATGACAGCACAATGTCATTCAGAACGAAGTGCAACGGAGTGAAGAATCTCAAAAAACCATTAATTTTCCCTAATTTTATAAAATGAAAACTTTAGGAACACATAATTATTTTGTATATATACTCACAAATAAAATAAAAACCGTTCTTTATACTGGAATTACAAACAATCTCAAGGATAGATTATTATTTCACAAAAATCCTTTACCTTTTTCAAAAGCATTTACTTCAAAATATAAATGTTTTTACTTGGTCTATTACGAACTTTTTTTTGAAATTGAAACTGCAATAAAAAGGGAGAAACAAATAAAAGGTTGGAGTAGAGCAAAAAAAGAAGTTTTAATTACTAGCTTCAATTCTTCTTGGAAGTTTTTAAATGATGATATTTAGAGATTCTTCGTCACTCCTAAAGTCGTTCCTCTGAATGACAGCACAATGTCATTCAGAACGAAATGCAATGAAGTGAAGAATCTCAATTACACGTTATTCAGTTTGAGATTATTGGTCGCTCCTCTGAAAGACAAGTAACTTTACAAAGCCTTTTTCATCTTCTCTTGAATCTCTTTCAAACACAAATTACCAATACTACCAATATGTGTATGATTTACTTCTTTATTAGGTTTGAATTCTCCTTTTTCCACACTTGCCCCAACTATTTTATAGGCATCTCTAAACGCTACACCGTCTTGCACTAGTTTGTTTACTTCTTCTACCGTAAAGAGATAATCGTATTTAGAATCTTCTAAAATACGTGTATTTACTTTTACATTTTTAATGGAAAAGAGTAGCAATTCTAAACAGGATTTTAAGGTTTGAATGGCTGGTAATAAAGATGCTTTTAACAATTGCAAATCTCTCTGATAACCACTTGGTAAGTTATTGGTGATTAAGGTCAGTTCATAAGGCAATGCCTGAATAGAGTTGCACTTACCTCGAATCAATTCAAACACATCAGGGTTCTTTTTATGTGGCATAATACTCGAACCTGTGGTCAACTCATCTGGAAAGGATACAAAATTAAAATTCTGACTCATATACAAACAAATATCCATGGCAAATTTTGATAGAGTTCCTGCTACAGCACTCATACCAAAGGCCAATGCTTTTTCTGTTTTACCTCTGCTCATTTGTGCTGCTACAACATTGTATTTCAAAGTTTCGAAGCCTAATAATTCTGTAGTCATTTCTCTATCAATAGGAAAAGAACTACCATACCCTGCTGCTGAACCTAGCGGATTTTGATCTGAAATTTTATACGCTGCATTTAGCATATACATATCATCTATCAGACTTTCGGCATAGGCAGAAAACCACAAACCGAAGGATGAAGACATCGCTACTTGTAAATGTGTATACCCTGGTAATAATATATTTTTATGTTCATCCGCTTTAGCGATCAACACATCAAACAAGGCTTTAATTTGTTGTTTTATCTCGGTAATTTCATCTTTTAAATACAAATGTACGTCTACCAATATCTGATCATTTCTAGAACGAGCGGTATGAATTTTTTTACCGGTATCGCCTAAAGCTTCGGTGAGTAAAAACTCAATTTTAGAATGTACATCTTCAAAAGTATCTTCAATCACGAAATTTCCTTTTTCAATATCTCGAAGTATCTGATTGAGTTTTGCCACAACTGCATCAATCTCCTTATCGGATAAAATATCCATTTTATGCAACATTTTTGTATGTGCAATAGAGCCTAATACATCGTATTTTGCGAGTATTAAATCTAATTCTCTATCATTACCCACAGTGAAAATATCTATTTTTTTATCGGTACTAAATCCTTTATCCCAGAGTTTCATAGTATGATTATTATCCCATCCCTTACCCTTCCCAAAGGGAAGGTAATTTAGTTTGGTTCTTATTTTACTTATTTGTTTTAACTGTTTATCTGTTTCTTTATCAAATTCAAAATCGATTAAACGATTACCTGATTTAACAAATCTACATAAATTTGTATTCCTTCTTCAATCTCATTGATAAAGATAAATTCATCTGCGGTATGAGATCGGTGTGAGTCTCCTGGACCTAATTTTAAAGACGGACAAGTCAAGACCGCCTGGTCTGATAAAGTTGGTGAACCATAGGTTTCTCTACCTAAAGCAACTCCTGCTTTTACCAAAGGATGTCCCACGGGTATTGATGATGAATTTAAGCGTAAAGAGCGTTCTTTGACCTCAACATACACATTTTCTTTAACAATTGCTAATACTTCTGCGTTTGAGTATGCATCCGTTATACGGATATCGACTACAAAACTACATTCAGCTGGAATCACATTATGTTGTGTCCCTGCATTTACCTGCGTGACTGTCATTTTAATTTCACCTAAGGTTTCTGATACGTTGGGGAATTTAAAAGTGCGAAACCATTCGATAGCTTCCATCGCTTTATAAATTGAATTATCTCCCAATCCATGTGCAGCGTGTCCTGCTTTACCATGAGCAGTACAATCTAGCACCAACAGTCCTTTTTCAGCTACGGCCAATTGCATTAAAGTTGGTTCACCTACAATAGCAACATCTATTTTAGGAATTACAGCAAGCATAGAATTGAGTCCGTTTGACCCAGAATTTTCTTCTTCGGCTGATGCAACAATTACCAAATTATATTTTAAATTTTCTTGCTGATAAAAATATGTAAATGTTGCCAATAATGAAACTAAACAGCCTCCCGCATCATTGCTACCCAAACCATACAATTTACCATCGATAACTTCTGCTAAAAAAGGATCTCTAGTATAGGCTTTATTTGGTTTTACCGTATCGTGATGTGAATTGAGTAAAATAGTGGGTTTTGAAGCGTCAAAATATTTATTTTTTGCCCAGATGTTATGATTTTGACTTTCAAATTTAATATCATGTGTAGAAAACCATTGCATTATTAACAAAGCAGTTTCATCTTCTTCTGATGAAAAGGATTGTTTTGAAATTAAATTTTGCAATAATTCAATTGCATCGTTTGTTAATTGCCCTATCATAATGTTATTGTTGTATAGTTATTGCTATTTTCTAGAATTACTTCAGGATTTCCAATTACAATTTTTGAAACTCCTTTTTGCAAAGCATTGAAACAATTTTCAAGTTTTGGAAGCATTCCTTCAGCAATAATATTTTCGTTTTTTAATTGGATATAAGTTTCAGAATTGATATTTTCAACAACAGAATCATTGTCATTGACATCTTCTAACACACCATTTTTTTCAAAGCAATACGTTAGTACTACATCAAAGTCATTAGACATTGCTCCTGCCACTTCTGATGCTATGGTATCTGCATTGGTATTCAACAATTGTCCGTTAGCATCATGTGTTATAGCACAAAAAACAGGTGTTAATTCTACCTCTAAAAACGCTTTAATTATTTTAGAATCAACATGATCAATATCTCCTGCAAAACCATAATCAATGTCTTTTACAACACGTTTATGAGCTTTGATGCAATTGGCATCTGCACCTGAAAGACCTATGGCATTACAATTATTTTGCTGTAATTGAGCCACAATATTTTTATTCAATAACCCTGCATATACCATAGTTACCACCTCAAGATTTGCTTGATTTGTAACACGTCTTCCGTTTATCATTTTGGGCTCCAATCCTAGTTGAGTAGACATTTCACTTGCTTTTCTACCTCCACCATGTACTAATATTTTTAACCCTTCTACTTTAGCAAAATCTTTTACAAAGGATGCAAGAGCATTTTTATTATTGATAACGTTTCCTCCTATTTTTATTATGGATAGTTTTTTCATTTATTGGAACCTTTATTTTTGTATTTATTAGATGACTTTAAGTCATCTAATAAATTAATTTAATTTGATTCTACTATTTTTTTTAGTATAATTTGTGCGGCATAGGTTCTATTATTGGCTTGTTGTATCACCAATGAATCACCACTATCCAAAACAGCATCTTCTACCACAACATTTCTTCGTACTGGTAAACAGTGCATAAATTTAGCTTTGTTTGTTTTACTCATTTTTTCGCTAGTAATCATCCAATTTTTATCTTCTGAAATTACTTTTCCGTAATCCGTAAAGCAAGACCAATTTTTAGTATAAATAAAATCTGCATCAGCGAAAGCTTTTTCTTGATTGTATTCAACCGTAGTGTCTTTTGTAATTTCTTTGTCTAACTCATAGCCTTTTGGATGTGTAATTACAAACTCAGCATCTTGCAATTGCATCATCTCTACAAATGAATTGGCTACAGCATGTGGCAATGCTTTAGGATGTGGAGCCCAAGACAATACAACTTTAAGCCTATGTGCTGTTTTACCTGCCATGCCGGCAGGCAGGTGTTCTGCTAAAGTTATGGCATCTGCCAAAGCCTGTAAGGGGTGCCCAACTGAACTTTCCATATTTATTACAGGAATTGTAGCATACTTTATAAAATTAGTAAGCACTTCTTCTCGCTTGTCTTTTTCTTTATCTTCTAACGTTGCAAATGCTCTAATGGCTACAATATCACAATATTGAGAAATTACTTTTGCAGCTTCTTTTACATGTTCCGCTTTACCTTGATTCATAATTACACCATCTTCGTACTCTAATTGCCAACCTTCATTGCCAAAATTCATTACAATGGTATGCATTCCTAAATTTTGTGCTGCTTTTTGAGTACTTAATCGAGTTCGTAAACTATTATTGAAAAATAACAAACAAATAGTTTTACCTTTTCCTAAATGTTCAAATTGCAAAGGATTTTCTTTTAAATCAATGGCTTCTTGAACTGTTTTATGTAAATTTTTAAGATCAGTAATGTGTGTATAATGTTGCATTTTCTAACGAATTAATATTTTTGTGAAATCAGAGGTGTTATTTATAGCATCGTTAATGAAATTATCTTCCAAACCATTAACAATCCATGTTTCAATAGCTGCTTTTTGAACAATAGTTGCAGCCTCAATTTTTGTAACCATGCCTCCTGTACCATGGGTCGATTTAAAATTTTCTATTTCTTTTTCTAACGATTTAATATTCAATACTTCTTTAATAGTTTTAGTGCTGTTCAATTGAATAGATTTTTTAGTATAAATACCATTTGTATTTGATGCAATAATAAATAAATCTACTTGTAAAAGTGATGCCGTTAAAGCTCCTAATTTATCATTATCTCCAAACTTAATTTCATCCGTGGCAACGGTGTCATTTTCATTGATAATGGGAATGTAATTGTTTTCAACCAACACATTAATTGTATTGACAATATACTCTTTTGATTGTTCTTTTTCAAAATCAGAATAAGACAATAAACACTGCGAAGTTAGTAAGCCCACTTCTTTAAAAGCCTCTTGATATATTTGCATTAAAAAAGGCTGCCCAATAGACGCTAAAGCCTGTTTTACCGTAAGATCTTTCCCTTCTAAAGTTACCAACTGTTTTGCTGCCGCTATTGCACCAGAACTTACAATTACAAATTCATATTCTTCTTTTAAACTCGATATTTGACGAGCAATATTTCTAATTTTACTTTTAGAAATTGCATTTGTTTCTTGCGTCAACACATTCGACCCAATTTTGAGTACTATTCTTTTTTTATCTAATTTGCCCATTCCCTTTTATATACCATTTATTGGTTACCAAATGATGCAAGCCCATTGGCCCTCTATGATGTAATTTATCTGTACTAATTGCTAACTCTCCTCCCAAGCCGAATTGACCACCATCGGTAAAACGAGTAGAAGCATTTTGATACACAGCAGCTGAATCAACATTTTCCATAAATTGGTTTGCCGTTTCATCATTTTTAGTAATAATAACTGCCGAATGCCCACCGCTATATTTATTTATTTTAGCAATGGCTTGTGTTGTTGAATCTACACTTCCGATTACAATTTTATAATCTAAAAATTCTTTATACCAAATTTCTTCTGATCCGTATGCTTTTACATTTTTATAAGTCGCTAAAACTGTATCTCCAAAAATTTCAATATTAGACTCTAATAACTTCACAATCAATGTTTCAATAAATTGTTCTTTGTTTTTTAAATTGTTATTTATCAGTATTTTATCTAATGCATTACAGGCAGATATTTTATCCTTACCATTGATAATTATACGTAAGGCTACCTCTAAATCAGCTTCTGTATCAACATAAATAAAGTTATTGCCCCTACCACTAACAATTACTGGACATTGTGCATTTTTTTTGACAAAAGCAATTAATTTTTCGCCACCACGAGGAACAATCAAGTCTACTTTTTGAGTTGGATTTTCTAAAAATTGTTGTGTTTCTGTTCTACTATAATTTAGATATTCTACCCAATTAGTAGATATATTATTCTCAACTAATGCTTTATGCCACAATTCGACAATTTTCAGATTAGAGGTTAGAGATTCTTTCCCTCCTTTTAATAAAATTTTATTTCCAGATTTAAAGGCTATACCTGCAGCTTCTACAGTTACGTCTGGTCTTGATTCATAAATGATTAAAACCGTACCAAATGGTGCTGTTTTATTCACTATTTTCATTCCGTTATCATGTGTGAAATCATACAACTCTTTTCCTAACGGATCAGAATCAGCAACCAATTGATGCAGTGATAAAATCATGCCTTCTATTTTAGAATCGTCTACTTTAAGACGGTCAAACATTGCCAAATCATCACCATTATATTTTTCCACATCTATTTTATTAGCAGTTAAAATACCTGCTTTTTCTTCAGCTATCAACTTTGCCATAGAAGTTAAAACACCATTACGTTGTTTTGAAGTTAATAAAGTATTCATTAGTTTAAAATCTCTTTTAATGCATTCATAAAAGTGTCTATATGTTCTTTTTTTACAGTGAGCGGGGGCAAAATCCGTAATAGATTCTTATTCATTGCTCCGCCAGTAAAAATATGTTTATCATAAATTAATTTTTTGCGTAATTCTGCTATTTCAAAATCAAACTCTACACCTACCATTAAACCTCTTCCTTTCATTTTTTTTACTTGAGGTATTTGCTTAATTTCTTGCAAAAAATAGTCAGAAAGCTCATTTACGTTTGTTATCAAGTCTTCTTTTTCAATAACTTATAAGACAGCTATTGCTGCAGCACAAGCTAAGTGATTCCCTCCAAAAGTAGTCCCAAGCATTCCGTAAGATGCTTTTAACTTAGGTTCTATTAATACGCCACCTATAGGAAACCCATTTCCCATCCCTTTAGCTGTTGTGATTATATCTGGCTTGATATTATGATGTTGAAATGCAAAAAACTTTCCGCTTCTACCGTACCCTGATTGAATTTCATCTAAGATTAAAATTACTCCATATTTTTCACACAAACTTTCTAAAGCTTTAAAAAAAGACGTAGTGCCTTCGTCTAATCCACCAACACCTTGAATACCTTCAATAATTACAGCACAAACATCACCTTTTTTAAGCTCATTTTCAACGGCATTAGCATCATTTAATTCTAAAAAAGTAACTACTTGTTGTTGGTTTATTGGTGCATTTATTTTAGGGTTATCAGTTGCAGCAACTGCAGCTGATGTACGTCCGTGAAAAGAATTTTTAAAAGAAATTACTCTTGATTTTTCTGTATGGAAAGAGGCTAATTTCAATGCATTTTCATTGGCTTCGGCACCAGAATTACACAAAAAAAGACTGTATTCAGTACAACCTGAAACTTGCCCTAATTTTTCTGCCAATGCTACTTGTAACGGATTGTGAATGGCGTTAGAATAAAAACCTAAAGTTTCTAATTGTTCTTTTAATTTTACTACATAATGAGGATGCCCATGACCTACAGATATCACACCGTGACCACCGTATAAATCTAAATATTCAACACCTTCTTTGTCTGTTACAAAAACATCATTTGCCTTTACTGGCGTTACGTTGTATAGTGGATATACGTCAAATAGATTCATAATATGTTGTATTTTCCCATCCCCGACCCTTCCCAAAGAAAGGGAAGGGAGGTATGATTTATATTTGATTTATCTTATTAAAAGAGGTTACTAACCCTTTAATTAATGAGGAACTTAACCCTTGGTGTTCCATTTCGTTTAACCCTTCAATGGTACAGCCTCTTGGTGTCGTTACTCTATCAATTTCTTCTTCAGGATGATTACCAGATTCTACCAATAAAGTAGCTGCACCCAAACAGGTTTGCATTGCCATTTCTTGAGCAATATCTGCTTCAAAGCCTAATTGGATTGCCCCTTGCGTAGTAGCTCTAATGAGTCGCATCCAAAAAGCAATACCACTTGCACAAATAACCGTTGCTGCTTGCATTTGTTCTTCTGGTATTTGAATAGAAGTTCCTAATCCGTTAAAAATAGCAGCAGCAATATCAATCCGATTTTTCCCCTTTGTATTACTACAAATACAAGTAACCGATTTACCTACTGAAATTGCAGTATTAGGCATAGAACGAATAATAAATTGATCTGTACCTATTACAGCTTCAATACTCGAAATTTTAAAACCGGTAATGGTAGAAATAAGTACGTGTTTCTCATTTAACAAGTCAGAAATATCTTTAAGTATTGCCTCAAAATGCCTTGGTTGTACAGCAAAAATAAGGATGTCAGATGCTGCAACAGCTTCTCTATTGTCTGTTGTGATT
>JAJRPL010000008.1 GCA_024280815.1 Bacteroidota bacterium | reverse complement strand
TTAAACAAGATATTGAAGCCTATTTAGCTGAATATGTAAAAAATGATACTATAAAAACTCTAAATGATATTATCCGTATCGGAACAAAATCTGACTATGCAAGAGGTGTTTTAGACTATTTTTCTAAAAATTCAGGAAGAGAAAAGCATCAAGAAATAGCTTGTGAAGACCCGTTTACTGATACACATAGAATAGCATTTAGAAATGCCATTGAACAACAAATGGATAGTTTACAAATAGATGCTATAATTTATCCAACATGGAATAATAAACCTGCACATATAACTAAATTTGAAGAAGAATATTTAGGAGACAACAATCAAGTCATAGCTCCTCACACTGGGCAACCTGCATTTACAGTACCTATGGGTTTTACCAGTGAAGGTTTACCAACAGGATTACAATTTTTAGGCAGAATGTTTAGTGAGCCAATATTGATAAAATTATCTTATAGCTATGAGCAAGGTACACAACATAGAAAGCCACCTTTGTTTATTAGAAACTGATTTTTTTATTTATTTATCCGTTTTTAACGGTTAATTAACGGATGAAAATATTGACAATCACTTTATTATAATCTAACTATATATAGTTTATTGAAAAAATATTACCTTAGCAAGTATAAAGGATATAAACGCAATACGTTTATACAATTGTTGGCAACAATTAGAACAGACTGAATGAAAAGACTAAGAAACATATCTATTTACTATATTATTTTTGGAGTACTTTGTGCTATTAGTTTTATTTATTTTCAATTATGGCGTATATTAATTCCAGGTGTTGTTTTACTCATTATATATTTAATTCTTAGGTTTATTTTCAGAATTAAAACTTTACCTCCTAAACTTAACAAAAATCAATCACTATTTATAAGTATTTTTCTATATGCGTTACCCATACTTTTTATATTTTGGGTAAATTGGTACGGAGAAAGACCTTATAGACAAACAATTATAATACCTGAAAATTACGAAGGTGTTATCGCCATAAAATACGGTCAATATGATGGGCAAAGACAATGGACAGGTGGTTTTTTAGGTATAGGTGCTTCAAGACTTATAAAGGTTGATACTTTTGGTATTGCTTTTACACAATTTAAATATCATAATAATAACTTATCCTTTCTAAATACTCGTGCACCACGTTTTAACAATGGTTTGGAAATTTATTTTAAAAATGATTTAAAACATAAAATACCTATAATAACCGACCCTATTTCCAATAAAGATTATTTTAATTTTGAAAAAGCAGAAAAAGAAGGTAGACCTATTGCTTATTTTACAGAATTTAACTCTCCTCCTTTAGTAATATTTGTGGTAACAAAACCTTCAAATTATCATAAGTATTTCATGACCGAAAAGGAAATGATAGAAGAATATCGTAAAGAAAAAAATAAAGAACCCAGACCCTATATTTTTGAAGATGTACGAAAACTGAGAAAAAAATATCATAAATATTATCTCAATTAATTAAACAAACAAATATGTTATCATTAAAAATTACATTTCAAGCCTATATTCCAAAATCATTAGGTAAGCCATTAATTTATTATTTTAAAAAACATAAACATTTCAATCCTAAGGACATGATTAATTATGATGAATTTAAACGAAAATTACTAGCAAAAAGCAAATTAGGAAGTAGTACTTGGATACCCGAACCTTTTATTGGTGGAATAAGAAATACCTTCTTTGCAACAGACAATACTGATTTTCATAATCATCATACCGAACATGGTAAACGCCTACAAATAACTGCAAATATTGATTTAAGAAAGATTGGAAAATTTGGCGTTTTTGATACTATATTTACCCATAAACATGGCAAGTTTAATCACCAACATTCAGATAAAAGCCATCAAGTACAAGCATATATTCAAAAATTACCAAATTACGTAGATACTGGTACAACATTCATAGAAACAGATGCTGTATATAAGGGGGTTTTTATTCCCAAACATAGACGCTCTATCGAAGAGCCATTGAAAACAAGTATTATTAACAAACTTACTGGCACTTTTTTTCATCAAATGGGTACAAGAGTAGAAAATAATACCACTATAATAAAAGTTTCTGCCTCGGCTGGTTATCCTTTTATATGGAATTCAACACATATAGATTTTGAATTAGAAATAGAATTGATTAAAGATATATCTAGTAAAAATATTACAGTAAATATTAAAGGTTCTCACGACGATTTTCCAGCGTATGAATTACTTGTTAATGGTCTTGTGAAATATAATTATAATCCTGCAAGACATGGTTATACTGGACCAACACCATATAATTTAGGAATGGTATCTAGAGATTTTAGTATAACTGAATGGATTGGTTTAAGTGACCATCATATAAATGAGAATGAAAAAAATAATGAAAATTTCGGTTGGTAAAAGTTGCCAACAATGGCTATAGTTAATACGGGTTTTGGTGTTTAATCCAAAGCGAAATACATTGAACAAAGTCCGCAAAATTTTCAATTTTGCGTTAATATTTGAAAAGAAAAAATTAAAAATTTGGCTAAGTGCTTAATCGAAAATTCAGTAATTTTAATTCCCGTACTAACCATAGCCTAGACGTTAGCTTTAATGCCAGAGCGGAAAAAAATCAACGGAAATCTGCTCACTCCTACTCTATAAAAATCTAAAAATGGAATTGAATATCTGGGCGGAATATTCTACTCAAAATCATATCAGTTGTTCGGAATATCAGCGGAAAATTAAAATCGATCTCTAAAATCAAAAAATCTTTATCAACTGAACGCAATCACAGCGGAAATCTACAATCACTCCCGAAATGTCGGGAGAAAATAATAGCGTCCCGAAGTATCG
>JAJRPL010000007.1 GCA_024280815.1 Bacteroidota bacterium | reverse complement strand
TATTTTAAGTTGTTTATTTGATGATACAGCTCTTTTTATCATACCTATGTCTGGGTGGTTTACAGCACTAACAATCAAAATTTTAGCTTGTTCATCTACCACTTTAAGACTAAAATTTTGTTGGTTGTTTACTGTATTTTTTTCATTATTGAGTGTTGCTATACTACATTTAAAATTTTGGACACCTACAGAAGTGGCTAATAAATTAAACTGTACTTTTTGCGAAGATTTTTCATTCGTAAAAGATAATTGCTTTTTAAATACAACTTTATTATTCTGAGATACATTTAAAGTTTTAGTGACATTTTGATCTCCATCATAAGTTACAAATATCTCAACAGGAAAATGATTGTTTAAATTTGTATAAGAATTTACATTTATTTGATTTATTTTTAAATCGTCATACTGTAAGGTATCACCAACTACCACAGGATAAATAGGGTGGTTACTTGTACTAAAAGTATAATTTGCACCTTGTGTTTGATTACCGTCAGTAATCAAAATAGTTGGAGCAATATTTCCTTTATGTAAATTTTGTAGTGATTTTAAACTCTGTACTATATTTGTACCTGATTTTTTATAGGAAAAGGTGTCATGTAAATACAAGTCATCTGCGAAAGCGTAATAATTAAGAGCAAATTTTTTATTAAGTTGTGTGTTTTCTTTTAACTGAGTGATAAATGTACTTATATGTTGCTGTTCATTCGCATGAGCAATAGATGATGAATTATCAACCAAAATATTAAGTTGTGGTTTAATTTCTTCAAACTCTGTAGACTTAATTTTCGGATTAATTAGTAGTATTAATACCGAAAGAATAGATAAGAACCGTAAAATACTTAAAAAAATAGTTGTTTTACTCTTATCTTTAGTTTTATAAAAATATTGAAAATAAGTCATCAATATGGCAATGATGACTGCTAGAATTAAAAATAAAACTGTGTAGGATGCCATTTATGAATTACTATGTCAACATTCCACCATCAACATTAAGGGTTTGCCCTGTGATATAAGTAGACATATCTGATGCTAAAAAAACACAAGCATTGGCGATATCTTCTGGAGTCCCTCCTCGTTTTAGAGGTATTGCTTCACGCCATCCTTTTACAGTGTCTTCTGGTAATGCAGCTGTCATTTCTGTTTCTATAAAACCTGGAGCAATCGCATTACAACGTATATTTCTAGAGCCCAATTCTAGAGCGATTGATTTCGTAAAACCTAAAATACCAGCTTTTGAAGCCGCATAATTTGATTGACCTGCATTTCCTTTTACTCCAACTACAGAACTCATATTAATAATAGAGCCTGAACGTTGTTTCATCATAGGTCTTATAACAGCTTTGGTTAAATTAAAAACCGATTTTAAATTTACTTCAATAACTTTATCAAAATCTTCTTCAGAGATACGTAGTAATAAATTATCTTTTGTTATCCCAGCATTATTTATCAAGACATCTATCGTTCCGAATTCTTCAAGTACATCTTTAGCCAATTGCTGAGCTGCATCAAAATTTGCTGCATTAGATTGAAAACCTTTAACTTTTACACCGTAAGATTGTAATTCTTTTTCAAGAGCCTTTGCTGCGTCTACCGAAGCATTATAAGTAAATGCAATATTAGACCCGTTTTTGGCAAATATCTCAGCAATACCTTTGCCGATTCCTCTTGAAGCACCAGTGATAAGTGTCGTTTTGTTTTCTAAAAGTTTCATATCTATTTCTTAAACTATTATTAAATTCAAAGGTATGAAAATAGTTTCTTTTATTCGTATAAATAAAAAACCTGTTTGAAATTTTTCAAACAGGTTTGTAATTATAAAATATAAGTTTTATTGTTTTAAAACTTCAGCTACTTTTAATCCTATTTCAGCAGGAGAGTTCACTACATGAATTCCGTTTTCAGCCAATATTTTCATTTTAGCTTGAGCTGTATCACCTTCACCTCCTACAATTGCTCCGGCATGTCCCATTGTTCTTCCTACTGGTGCTGTTTGACCAGCAATAAAACCAATTACTGGTTTTCTATTTCCATCAGCTTTAATCCACTTGGCTGCATCTGCTTCAAGCTGACCACCAATTTCACCTATCATTACTATACATTCTGTTTCGTCATCATTCATCAATAATTCAACAGCATCTTTAGTTGTTGTGCCAATTATCGGATCACCACCAATACCAATAGCTGTAGTAATACCTAAGCCTTGTTTCACCACTTGATCAGCAGCTTCATAAGTTAAAGTTCCTGATTTTGAGATAATACCAACTCTCCCTTTTTTGAATACAAAACCTGGCATAATACCAACTTTAGCTTCCCCTGGTGTAATTACGCCTGGGCAATTTGGGCCAATCAATCTACAATCTCTATCAGAAATATATGCTTTTACCTTAACCATGTCTGCTACAGGAATACCCTCAGTAATACAAATAATAACTTTGATTCCTGCTTCAGCAGCTTCCATAATTGCATCACTAGCAAATGCTGGTGGCACAAAAATAATACTTGTGTCAGCCTGAGCTTTATCAACAGCTTCAGCGACTGTATTAAAAACAGGTTTATCTAAATGTGTTTGTCCGCCCTTACCTGGAGTAACACCTCCAACTATATTTGTACCATATTCTATCATTTGTGTAGCGTGAAAAGTTCCTTCACTACCTGTAAAACCTTGTACAATAATTTTTGAATCTTTATTTACTAAAACACTCATTATATGGTCTGTTATTTTGTTATTAATTTTATTCTTTACAAAAGTAAATTTTCCCATTAACTTTAGGAAACATTTTGAACTAAATATTATTTATTTTGGCAATAATTTCAGGTAATACTTTAATTGCTGCCATTTCTCTATATTTTTTTCTTGCTTCATCACATGGTGATCCGAAATAGGCTTTACCTCCTTCTAAATCTCTACCAACACCAGATTGAGCATTGACAGTTGCTTTTCTACCAATGGTAATACCGCTAGAAATACCTACTTGCCCCCAAATTGTAACTTCATCTTCGAGCACAGAGCAACCAGCAATAGCGACATGAGCTGCAATCAAACATTTTTTACCAATAATAGTATCATGAGCAATTTGTACTAAGTTGTCAATTTTCGTTCCTTCTTTTATGGTTGTGAGTCCAGTTACACCTCTATCAATGGTGCAGTTTGCTCCTATTTCAACATGGTCTTCAATACTTACACTTCCGCAGGATATGAGTCTATCAAGTCCTTCAGGTCTATTTTTATAATAAAATGCATCTGCACCTAAAATTGTACCTGCATGAATAATTACATTATTACCTATTGAACAGCCATCATAAATGACCACATTAGGGTGAATTGTACAATTCTCACCAATAGTAACATGATTCCCTATGAAAACATTAGGTTGAATAATTGTATTCTCGCCTATTTTGGCTAATTCAGAAATTGATTTGTCTGCTGTACGAAAAGGCTTAAAATGTGTAGCTAATTTACAAAAATCTCTAAACGGATCATCAGAAATTAACAAGGCCTTTCCTTCTGGACAAGCTACTTTTTTATTAATTAATATAACGGATGCTGCAGATGTTAACGCTTTATCATAATACTTTGGATGGTCAACAAAAACAATATCACCATTTTCTACTACATGAATTTCATTCATCCCATAAATAGAAAAATTTTCATCACCAATAAACTTACTGTCAATTAGTTTTGATATCTCTTTTAAAGTATATGTTTTAGGAAATTTCATTTGTAAAAACCTAATTTTTAATTAATTTAAAGGAGTTATTAATAAATTCAAATGTACTTTCAAATCTTGGCAATCTATTCAGTCGCGTCCAATTCATAATCATATACAAATTATCTTCACCTTCAATAAAGCATAAAGCATAACCAAGTTCTTTATCTACAATGTCTCCTTTCAATTTTACTTTACGAGCATTCAGTCCGTTAATTTTAGTGAAATTAGAAGCTTCAATTCTTTTTAATTGGACATTTTTTTCAAAAAAATTAATTTGAGTTTGGCTATAATTTTCTAAAACTGAAACTTGCTCATTATAGGTGTTAATTGTTTTTAAATATGCAATAAAGTCTTGTTTGTTTTCATGAACGACTACTGTATACGCTTCTTTAAGTGTATTTGCATATTGTAATGTCGCTTCTTCATTAAGATTATTCATTTCATACATATACTTCGGAACCGAAAGCTTATAAAGGTCAGCAACATCTACTTCTTTGTACTCATCAGGAGAAAGGTTTTCATTACAAGAAATCAATGTTAAAAAAAGAAATATTAACTTATACTTTTTCATTAGCTACTCTTTAACCCTTTCTTGATATGATCCTTTTTCAGTCTCTACCTTAATTTTATCACCTTCATTAATAAATAAAGGAACATTGACCGTTGCACCAGTTTCAACTGTAGCTGGTTTGGTTGCGTTTGTTGCAGTATTACCTTTAATACCCGGTTCTGTATGTGTAACTTCTAAGACAACACTTGCTGGCATCTCAACCGATAAAGGTAATTCGTCAGCAGCACGGACAATAATTGTAACCACTTCTCCTTCTTTCATTAAACTAGGAGCATCTAGTATATCTTCCGGTAATTGTATTTGTGTATAGTCATCATTATTCATAAAGTGATACATATCACCATCATTATAAAGATACTGATATTTTCTTGTCTCTACTCTTACTTCTTCAATTTTATGACCAGCAGAAAAAGT
>JAJRPL010000194.1 GCA_024280815.1 Bacteroidota bacterium | reverse complement strand
TAACATTTTCAGAAATTCTTTCTACATACTGACTTAACATCTCAAAACCATCAACCAATATCACCAAACTTTTACTTTCATTACGCTGTTTAATGTTAAAAACCTTAGCAACAGTTTCTTTATTTGTAGCATCACAGCCAATACCCCACACAGTATCTGTGGGGTAGAGAATTATTTTTTTACAATCTAAATTTAAAACACTATTTTTAAGCTCAATTTTCACTCAGCAAAAATAACAAATAGTATCTCAATAATTTATCATCAACTATTTTATATTTGCATAAAATTTATTTTAGATGAAAATACTTCATTTGTCTGGTGCATCGAGTTGGGGTGGAAATGAGCAACAATTGGTTGATGCAATTTTTGGACTCGAAAAATTAGGTGTTCAAAACATAATATATTGCTTTAAAAACACTCCACTTGAAGAGTATGCTCGAAAACATAATTTAACTTACACTAGCACACCTAAAGCTAGGTTATTTTCATACAAATACACTAAATCATTATCTATTTACATTAAAGAAAACACTATAGATGTTGTACACTTACATACAAGTAATTCTGTAACTGGCTTTGTTGTGGCTGATTTACTTTTTAAATTAAAGGTGCCTGCTGTATTTTCGAAAAAAGGTATTAGTACTAAAAAGAAAGGCTTAAGTATTTTTAAATACAATTATAAAAACATAAAAAAAATAATATGTGTATCTGAAGCTGTAAAAAAATCTTTTAAAGAAACTTTAAAACCTAATAATCATCATAAATTAATTGTAGTTTATGATGGTATTAAAATTGAGCGTTCTGATAACAAAAGTAATATAAACCTAAGAGAGAAATTCAATATTCAAAACAATAAAGTACTAATTGGTAACATTGCGAATCATACAAGAGCAAAAGATTTAGTTACATTGATAAAAACTATTAACCAGGTAGTCAATATTCTTAATATTAAAAATATTCATTTTATTCAGGTTGGAAAAGAAGGTAAATATTCTGATAATTTCATTCCGCTAATCAAAGAATACAAACTAGAAAAATACATTACAATTACTGGTTTTATAGAAAATGCAATGGATTTACTCTCACAATTAGATATATTTTTAATGACCTCAGAACGTGAAGGGCTTCCTATTACTATTTATGAAGCTTTTTTAAAAAGAATACCTGTTGTGAGTACCAAGGCTGGTGGTATACCAGAAGCTATCCAAGATCATAAAAACGGATTATTATCAGAAATTAAAGATTACAAACATTTAGCTGAGAATTTAAAATTATTAATTAATAATGAAAGCCTAAAAAATCAGTTTTCAGAGAAATCACACCATCTACTTTTTAAAAAATTTACCACAAAACAATTAGCTGTAAATACACTTAAAGTATATAAAGAAATTTTAAATGAAAAATAACACAACAGTAGCTTTAATAATAAGCACCTACAATTGGCCAAAGGCCTTAGAATTGGTGTTGTTGAGCGTAAAAACACAAAGCTTACTGCCTGTTGAAGTCATTATAGCCGATGATGGCTCTACTGATGAAACTAAAGAATTGATTGAAAAATTTCAACAAAACTTCCCTACAAAATTAATTCATTTATGGCATGAAGACAAAGGGTTTAGAAAATCTGCAGTACTAAATATGGCATTTTCTAAAACCAAAGCTCAATACATAATACAATTAGATGGTGACTGCATTATACATAAAGATTTTATTAAAGACCACATAAGTCATGCTAAAAAAGGAACTTTTCTATTTGGCTCAAGAGTTAATATTCAGGAATCATTCTTACCAACACTATTCAACAATAAAGTAACTCATTTTAGTTTCTTTGCTAAAGGCATAAAAAAAAGAACTCGTAACTTACATATCATACTTTTAAGTAAAACTTATAAAAGAAAAAGTGAACTTTCAAGAAAATTAAGAGGTTGTAATGTTTCCTTTTGGAAAGAAGATATCATTGCTGTGAATGGTTATAATGAAGATATGGAAGGTTGGGGAAGGGAAGATTCTGAATTGATAACAAGAATGTTAAACAATGGTGTTTTAGGAAAACGATTGAGGTATTGTGCCATTATCTATCATATCTTTCATAATGAAAAATCAAAAAGCAGTTTAGATTTAAATGATAAAATTCAACAGAAGAGTATTAAAAATAAATTGACTTGGTGTACAAACGGAATTGACAAATACCTAAAGTAAGTATGAGTAAATTTATAATCCATAAAAACTACACCATAGTAAAGGCACAATTACTGCAAATAATTGACAATTTTACAAGTAGTGGAACCTTAATTGGCGATGGCGATAGAAATAAAATTAAAATTTATGAAATAGATGGGAAAACCATCAATATAAAATCATTTAAGATTCCAAATTTTATTAATAAGGTTGCTTATCGATTCTTTCGAAAATCAAAAGCTCAACGGTCTTATGAATATGCTAGCCTATTAACTGAAAAAAAAATTGGCACTCCACATCCTATCGCATATTATGAAAACAATTCTTTCTTAGGTTTACTTGATAGTTATTTTGTTTGTGAGCATTTAAATTACGATTTAACCTATAGAGAACTAGTTACAGACCAAAACTACCCTGACCATGAAAATATATTGAGGCAGTTTACAAAATTTACATGGCAACTACATGAAAAAGGTATTTATTTTAAGGATCATTCCCCAGGAAATACTTTAATTGTAAAGAAAGGTAATACTTATAATTTCTATTTGGTTGACTTAAACAGAATGTCATTTTTTGAATTAGATTTTGAAGCTAGAATGAAAAATTTTTCAAGACTGACTCCAAAAAAAGAAATGGTTGAAATTATGAGTGATGCCTATGCTAAATTAAGTGGTGATGATTTTAAAATGGTCTTTGAAAAAATGTGGTTTTACACTGAGCAATTTCAAGAGAAATATCATAGAAAAAAACAATTCAAACAAAAGTATTTAGGCAAGAAGTAATCTAGTATTATTTTTGATTGTATAATTTTCTCAACTCAACATACCGTTGTTGCACCTCAAAAGCATTTAATTTAGATATTTTATAGCCGTTTTTACCATCTAAAAATCCACGTCTTATGATAAAATGATATAAAAATCTATATACTGGTTTTAGATAAAAATGATAAAAATTAGGAGTTACCTTTTTTAAGTACAATTCTTCTGCTCGTAACTTTGCATACTTTACCAACTTCTCTTTATATGTTTTATCATTTATGTAAGAATAATGATCTAATTTACTTGTTAATATTTTAGTTTTCCCATTAATATTTAATGTTTCATGAACCAATTTTTCTTCATTATATGTCACATACTTTTTATTATACAGTCTAAAAACTTTATCCGTTTGATAACCACTAAATTTTAATAGCGAATTTTTAAAATAAAAGTTTCTATAGAAGCCATACGCAACAATATCTTTAGGATTATTTAGCGTATCTATAATTTCATCTTGTAACTCATCTGAAATTCTTTCATCACCATCAATAAACAACACCCAATCATGTAAGGCTTGTTGTAAAGCAAAATTTCGTTGGTTAGAAAAGTTTGAAAATTCATGCTGAAACAATCTTACATTATTATATTTCTTTACAGCTTCAATGGTTCCGTCAATACTAAAAGAATCTACAATAACAATCTCATCAGCAAAATTTAAATTTTTAATTAAAGCCTCAATATTTTCAATTTCATTTAAAGTAATAATTAAAGCTGACAGTTTATTTACTCGATTTTCAGGTTCATTTTCACGAATAACATCCTCTAATTTCAGTTTATTATTTTTAGATAAATTATGTGTTAAAAACATTTTTAATTCATCCTGAAAATAATTAGGCGTGAAATATTGATACAATTCTAAAGATATTTTTTTAAGTTCTTTTTCAGATTTATTATCAAATAATTCTTGCTTATAGTCTTTTAAATGTACTGATTTATGAAATTTTCCATCTTCAAAAGTAGCCCAAATTCTTTTTTCAATCCAAGGTGAAAAAACAATAAATGAAGGTTTGTTTAAAGATTTAGCAATATTAATAGCACCACCATCATTTCCAATAATCATATCACATACATTCATTAAAGCAATGTAAGCTCTTAAATTTTTACCCAAAACATCAAAATAGATATGCTTTTTTGTTGAAGATTTACAATAATTATAAACCTCTGTTGCATCATCTATCTGATTTGGTATATAATTAAACAAGAAGTTTACCTCAAAATTATCAGCCATAAAGTCAATAAGTTCAGCCATATATTTTAATGGATAGGTTTTATTGGTTGAACTGCCAATAATAGAAATCATTATTACTTTTTTACTTCTATCAACACTATGCTTTTTTAATAATTGTTTGGCTAAATTATTTTCATTTTCAGAAACATACAACTTAGGGATGGGGTCAATTTCAATAGTAAGGTCTAGTGGTTTTAATAACGACAACCTTCTTTCAATAGTAAGTCCTAAATTGGTTTTAGGTCTATTGATAAATTTAATATTATGAGTATAGAGAAATGATCTTCCTTTTTTTTGATACGATATTTTTTGTTTGGCTCCAGAAAACCAAACAGTCATCCAACTTTCTAATTTTGAATATGCATCAATGATTACATCATATTTTTCTTTGCGGATAGATTTTATAAACTTAAAAAAAATCCACTTACTTTTTCTATGCTTATCCGTAAATAAAATGATCTTATCAATATTCGGGTTATCCTGTAAAACAGGCAATGTAAATTCATACACCATGTAGTGAATCTCAGCATTAGGATATGCTTTTTTTAGATTATTACAAAGGATTGAACTGACCAACACATCGCCAATCATTTTTTGCTGTATGACAAGAATTTTTTTCAAAAAGACAATTTACAAAAAATTAAACAGCTACATCATTTTCTCGTAAAGCATCGTTTAAAGAGGTCTTTTTATTGGTGCTCTCTTTACGCTTACCAATAATTAAGGCACAAGGTACATTAAAATTCCCTGCTTTGAATTCTTTAGTATAACTCCCTGGTATAACTACTGAACGAGATGGCACAACACCTTTAGTAATTACAGGCTCATCGCCAGTAACGTCAATTATTTTGGTACTCATAGTCAACACCACATTTGCTCCTAAAACAGCTTCTTTTTCTACTCTAACACCTTCAACAACAATACAACGAGAACCAATAAAACAATCGTCTTCAATGATTACTGGTGCAGCTTGTAAAGGCTCTAAAACACCGCCAATGCCTACTCCTCCAGACAGGTGTACATTTTTACCAATTTGAGCACAACTACCAACAGTTGCCCAAGTATCTACCATGGTACCTTTATCAACATAAGCACCTATATTCACATAACTTGGCATTAAAATAGTGCCAGATGAAATATAAGCTCCATGACGTGCAACTGCATGAGGAACCACTCGAATTCCTTTTGCTGCATAGCCTCTTTTTAGTGGAATTTTATCGTGATACTCAAAAACCCCAACTTCAATAGTTTCCATTTTTTGGATAGGGAAATACAAGACTACAGCTTTCTTAACCCATTCATTTACTTGCCAACC
>JAJRPL010000193.1 GCA_024280815.1 Bacteroidota bacterium | reverse complement strand
GTTATATTTTTATTTTTCTTTAAAAACATTTTCAATTACCTAGCCATGTATTTTATTACATTTTTACGTAATGGTGTACTTAAAGACATCAGAAATGAATTGTATAAAAAAACGATAAGCTTACCCCTCGCCTACTTTTCTGAAAAAAGAAAAGGAGATATTATGGCTAGAATTGGTACTGATGTATTAGAAATTCAACATTCATTTTTATCTGTGTTAGAATTACTATTTAGAGAACCTTTAACCATCATCTTTACCATTATATTTATGCTAATGATTAGTGTAAAGCTTACTTTATTTGTATTTATTTTTATTCCTGCTTCCGGATTTATCATTTCATTAATAGGAAAAAGTCTAAAAAAGAGATCAGACAGAGTTCAAAAAGAACAAGGTTATTTTTTATCACTTATTGAAGAAACATTGGGTGGTTTACGTATTATTAAGGGTTTTAATGCAGAGGATAAATTCAATCAAAATTTTCAAGAATCGACTTCGCGTTTTAATAAATATTCAAACAGTTTATTAAATAGAACCAATTTAGCAAAACCTACCAGTGAATTTTTAGGCATTGCTGTCATTGCTGTACTATTATGGTATGGTGGCTCAATGGTACTTTCTGAAGAAACTCTTAAAGGTAGTTCATTTATTGCATATATGGGATTGGCATATAATATTTTAACACCTGCAAAAGCAATTTCTAAAGCTAGTTATAGCATTAAAAAAGGGAATGCTGCTGCAGAAAGAGTATTAGAAATTATCGAAACTGAAAATCCGCTAAAAGACAAAAAAAATGCACAGGTAAAAAACAGCTTTGACAGTGAAATTGTATTTGACAATATTTCATTTAAGTATGAAGATGATTATGTTTTAAAAGACTTCTCATTAACGATTCCTAAAGGAAAAACTGTAGCCTTAGTCGGACAATCTGGTAGTGGAAAATCAACCCTAGCTAATTTAATTACACGCTTTTATGATGTCAATAACGGAAAAATTATTATTGACGGAATTGATATTAAAAACTTGACAAAAAAGTCATTAAGAGAACAAATGGGGCTGGTAACACAAGATGCCATCTTGTTTCATGATACGATAGCTAACAATATTGCTTTTGGTAAAAATGTTAGTGAAAAAGATATTATCAATGCAGCAAAAATTGCCAATGCTCACGAATTTATTTCTGAATTACCGAAAGGCTATCAAACAAATATTGGTGATAGTGGTAATAAACTTTCAGGTGGTCAAAAACAACGTTTAAGTATTGCGAGAGCCGTTTTAAAGAACCCTCCCATTCTTATTTTAGATGAAGCAACTTCTGCTTTAGATACCGAATCAGAGCAATTGGTGCAAAATGCACTAGAACAATTAATGGAAAACAGAACTTCATTGGTTATTGCCCATCGCCTATCTACCATACAAAAGGCTGATACTATTGTGGTGATGAAAAAAGGGAAAATAGTAGAACAAGGTAAACACGAAGAATTACTAGCAAAAAAAGGCGATTATTTTAAGTTGGTAACTATGCAATCCTTATGAGTTATAAAAAATAAATTTCAGCTGTCATTCAGAGGGAGGAACGTCTGAAGAATCTCAAACTTAGTTTTGAGGTTTCTACATTCCTCAATCTTCGTAACTGAATGACAAAACAAATGAATGCTAACTAATTAAAAAGATGCTGAAACAAGTTCAGCAAAGCTTAATGAATATACTAGAAAGTCTACAATGGCGATATGCTTGTAAAAAATTTGATAACACTCAAATTATTCCTGATGATAAAATCAATATTCTAAAGGAAGCCTTCAATTTGACTGCTACCTCATTTGGTTTGCAGCCTATTAAAATGATACTCATCAAAAACAAAAAATTACAAGCTGAATTGACTACACATTCTTTCAATCAACAACAAGTAGCAACTGCCTCTCACCTATTGGTTATTTGCATTGATAAGGATACTAGTCCGCAAGATATTGATGATAACTTCGATAGAGAGAAAAAAATAAGAGGTACTTCTGAAGAAGTAATAGCATCTTTTAGAAAATTTTTAAAGGATACTTATGCTAATAAATCTTTAGAAGAGAAACAGCAATCAGCCATATACCAAGCCTATATAGTTCTTGGTAATTTAATGACGGTTTGTGCTTTAGAAAAAATAGACAGTTGCCCAATGGAAGGCTTTAACCCTGACAAATACGATGAAATACTTGATTTAGAAAGCAAAAATTTAAAATCGGTTCTACTACTACCTATCGGATATAGAGCAGATGATGACTTTATGAGTAAACTAAAAAAAGTAAGGAAACCATTAAGTGAAACAATTATTGAATTATAATCTAAATAGAAATGAACACAGAAATAAGAAACTTAGAACCAAGAGCATTATGGAATAATTTTGCTGATTTAAATGCTGTACCTAGAGCTTCAAAAAAAGAAGAAAGAATAATTCAATTCATGGTAGATTTTAGCAACAAGCTGGGTTTATCTACTCAAGTAGACAACGTTGGTAATGTCATCATCAAAAAACCTGCAAGTAAAGGCATGGAAAATAGAAAAACCATAGTCATGCAATCACATTTAGACATGGTACATCAAAAAAATAACGACACTAATTTTGATTTTGACACGCAAGGAATTGAAATGATCATTGATGAAGGTTGGGTAAAAGCAAAGGGGACAACATTGGGTGCTGATAACGGTTTAGGTGTAGCTACTATTATGAGTGTTTTAGAAAGTGATAGCATTTCACATCCTGCAATAGAAGCATTATTTACTATTGATGAAGAAACGGGTATGACGGGTGCAATGGGTTTAGAGGCTGGTTACCTAGACGGAGAAATATTACTTAATTTAGACACTGAAGATGATGATGACATTGGTGTAGGCTGTGCAGGTGGTATCGATATTACAGCAACAAAAACTTATACGCCACAAACATCAGAAGAAGGTGTTGCAGCTTATAAAATTACTGTGAAAGGGCTACAAGGTGGTCATTCTGGTATGGATATTCATAAAGATTTTGGCAATGCCAATAAAATGATGAATCGTATTTTATATGCTCTTAAAGAACTATCTTCTATCTCAAAAATTGATGGCGGTAGTTTGAGAAATGCTATACCAAGAGAGAGTAATGCTAATATTACCACCACTAATACGGAAGTGTTAGAAGAAGAATTTTATGGTATCGCCAAACAAATTATTGATGAATATTCTTCTATAGAAAAAGAATTAGAAATTACTTTAGAGGAGTGTTTAGCTACTGAACATGTTTTACCAAAAAACGAACAAGACCTATTACTAAAAGCAATTTACACTACGCATAATGGTGTGTTTAGAATGAGTCCTGATATTTCTGATTTGGTAGAAACTTCAAATAATGTTGCTAGAATTCTAGTAAAAGACGGTGCTGTAAAAATAGCCTGCCTCACGCGAAGCTCTGTAGAATCTGGAAAAATAAATTTGGCAAATAACATTAAATCTGGCTTTGAATTGGCTGGTTTTTCAGTTGAATTATCAGGTTCTTATCCAGGTTGGAAACCCAATCCAACTTCTGATATTTTAAAAGTACTAGACAATACGTATCAGAAACTATTTGACAGCAAACCAACTATTATGGCTTGCCATGCAGGATTAGAATGTGGTATCTTAGGAACAAATTATCCTGAAATGGATATGATTTCTTTTGGACCAACGATCAAAGGTGCTCATTCACCAGACGAAAGAGCAAATATTAAATCTACTCAAAAATTTTGGAAATATGTACTTGAGATTTTAAAGGATATTCCTGTAAAATAACAACATCTTTTTTAATTATTTATGATTATTTGAATGGCTTATTCTTTTTTTAAATCCATTAAGCCCTTTTTATAGCGATAATCATTTGTCTGGTAATAAGAAATTATTTCTTTTAAAAGATTAGCATCTTCTTTAACAGGTTGTAGTATATTTGTCATTTTTTCATAAGTATAAGATGACACTTTCTTTTGATCGCCTAAAACAATGAGTTTATTGTTTTTTAACAATCCCAATTTTCTATAGTTACCAATAAATACTCTTTGCTCGTTTTCATTGATTCTATTAATATCTTTACCATAAAAATTAGATTTGTAATTCCAACCTAAATAACCAAAAAGAGTGGGAAAAAAATCAATTTGTGATGTTTGTTTTTCAAGTTTAATTTTTGAAGTATTTGGCAAATTATAAATCAGTGCCGGAATATGGTATTTACCAACATTTAATTCCCATTTACCTGCTGAACTGGCACAATGGTCAGCCATAATTGCAATAACTGTATTATTAAACCACGGTTTACTCTTTATTATATTAAGAAATTCACCAATGGCAAAATCAGTATATTTTACCGCACCATATCTTCCTGTTCCTGAAGGGATGTCAATTTTATTATCTGGATAAGTGTAAGGCCTATGGTTTGATGTGGTCATAATAAAATTAAAGAACGGAGTATTGTTTGCAAAACTTTTGTCTGCTTCTTTAATTACCTGTTTATAAATATCTTCATCGCAAATTCCCCAAGCATTTTCAAATTGTATATCTGCATCTTCTATATTTGTTCTTTTTGCTGTAAAAGAATCTCCAAATAGATATCCCCGTCCTCTATCTACAATATCAAAACCATTTCCACCAAAAAAATTATTCATATTATCAAAATAACCATCACCACCATAAAAAAAAAGTTCTAGAATATCCTTTTTCTTTAAAAATGTTTCCAATGTTCATTAAATTCATGTTCTTCTTTCGCTTAACAATACTTCTTCCTGGTGAGGGAGGCACAGATAAAATAATCGCTTCCATACCACGAACTGTTCGAGTACCTGTGGCATAAATATTTTCAAAAAACACACTTTGTTTTAATAACGTATCTAAATTGGGTGTTATATCTTCTTTATTTCCGAAGTGTTGTAAAAAATCTGCATTAAAACTTTCTAAACAAATAAAAATAATATTTGGTTTTATTGCTGTCTTATAACTCTTAATAGTTCGTGAGATATTATATTTCTCTTTTGAAAATAATGTGTCATTTTTAATTTTTAATTTCTCTTTTAAGCTTTTGAAAGAATAGTCTAAATCTTGTGTCTTGTAAAAATCTGTATAGCTTAACTCATTATTCCTAAAGGCTGCAAAAAAAGAATAAATACCAGCTTTAGAAATTTCATTTTCATATCTGTTTTTAGACCATTCTGCATTGTTGTTGTTTATAATAAAACCAAAAAAAACAGGAATTAACAGCCCCAACATTAAAAACGTTCGCTGCTTTTTTATTCTCTTTGATGAAAAGGTGTTTTTGAAAACTTTTAATTTTCTAAGCATATAATATTGCAAGAATACTAGCGAAAATATTATGAGTAAGAGTAAAGGTATTGGGTATGATTGGTTAATGTTTTGAACTACTTCATAGGTGTAAATTAAATAATCGACTGCAATAAAATTAAATCTATTTTGAAATTCTTCCCAAAAAGTAAACTCTGCAAAAAATGAAAAAGTTAATATCAGCGTTGTTATAATATAAAATGTATAGGTAACAATTCTATCAAAAATATTTCCGACCCATTTGTTAGGAAAAAGTAGTAAATAAAGTAAATATAAAAAAGAGAAAAATGAAATGACTCCAATATCAAAAAACAAACCTGTAAAAATCATTCGTAAAAACCTAACTATTGAAAAGTCAAGACTGCTAAATGACCATACATAAAAAATTAACCTTACAATACTTGAAATAAATAAAAATTGTAAGACAAATGAAATGACAACAGCTAAGCGAGTATTTAGTATATTTTTAAACATTTTGTAAAACTAATATAAATAAATAACAAAAATTGACTCTATAAATAATTTTGGTAATTTCAACTATAATATGCATAACTCATTCATTTCTTTTAAGTCAAATCTTTATATAAATTCAAGTTCTAATGAATATAAATTAAATCATGACAAATAATTATTTTAGCAGAATATGATTCAACTATTCATTTTGAAACATCCTCTTTTTACAATCCGAAAGAGATAAAACTCATCAACAAAAAATTAGTTCAAAGTCAAAAATCAGTTTTAATTTTAGGTTACCAAAGCAAAAATGCAGATGAAAATTTTGGAGTTACCCTCAACTTGAAAAAAGATGAGGTTATTGAATTGACAGAAGATGACTTTTTAGTGGTATTGTCTGAAGATGAACTATAAAATAGTTTCAACGCAACCTTCCTGTTTTTTATCCATCTTAGATAAAAATACTTACCATGAAAAACACCCTTTTAATTTTATTCTTCAGTTTTATCCTTTTTGGATGTACCAGTAACACCAATGATAGCCATAAAGAATATTCTTTTACCGAAAATTCACGAATTGCTTTAGACAATCAAGAACCTCATCCTTTTATAAAAATAGAGTCTGGTGAAAATTTAGTATTCAAATATTATTTTCAAAAAGAAGATAATGAAAATATATCTGATGATGAATACTCAGAAGCTATATTCTTTGAGATTGATTCTGATGTAGATCATTTTTCTTATACAAATGAAGAATTAGCCTCTATTAACACTTACTTTGACAAGTATTGTTTTTGTATAAGAGAAGGGAGTACTCCAATTATAGAAGGAATTATTAAAGGTAATAAGATTGAGAACCTTTCTTGGGATATCGAGATTGACATTTCATTTATAGATAATAATAAAAAAACATCTAGAAAAATTAAAGCTACATTTTTAAGTGATACAAGACATAGTATTTAATTAAAAAAGATACTTTTGCACCAAAGAATTTATCTTGGAAG